>DAHUYV010000146.1 GCA_027306885.1 Candidatus Dormiibacterota bacterium | reverse complement strand
CGGCGCATGCCCGAGACCTGGAGCATCCCCGCTCGCACCGCGGCCCCCTTGCCCTGGTTGCGGGGAAGGCGGAGGAGGTCGAGCTGGGGCCAGTCGGCCATCTTGGCCCGGACCAGCTCACCGGTGCCGTCGATGCTGCCGTCGTCCACGATCAGCACCTCGTAGCGTCGCCCACCTCCGTCCAGGTGGCGGCGGATCCGGTCCAGGGAGAGGGGCAGGCGCGCCTCCTCGTTGAAGGCCGGGACCACAACGGAGAGCGGCAGGTCGTGACTGATCATCCGCGCGCCTCCCGCCACACCCGCCAGAAGAACCGCGATCCCCTCGCCATCCGGGGCAGCCTCCAGGGCTGGCGGAGGAGCCGGTAGGCCCACTCCAGCCCCGCCCGGCGAAGCGGCGCCGGGGCCCGGCCCACCCGGCCCGAGAGGTAATCCAGAGAGCCGCCGACCCCGATGCCAACCCGGCACCCGCTCTCCTCCAGATGGCGGTGGAGCCAGAGGTCCTGGGCCGGGACCCCGAGGGCGACCGCCAGCAGGCCGGCGCCGCTCGAGCGCACCAGGGGAGCCGCCCGCTCCGCCTCCTCCCGGCCGGGGCTGAGGCAGCCGGCCAGCCGCAGGCCCGGGGCCAGCTGAAGCAGGTGTTGGAAGGCGAGCTCCCCCACCCCGGGGGCGGAGCCCAGGAGGAAGACCGACCGGTCCAGTCGGGCGCAGTCGCGGCAGAGCTCGACGAGGAAGTCGACCCCGGGTATCCTCTCCGGCAGTGGGCGCCCCATCCGCCGGGCTGCCCACACGATTCCCCAGCCATCGGCAAGCACCAGCCCAGCTCCGCGGATGGCGGCGGCGAGCTCCGGGGTCCGGTTGGCGGCCATCACCATCTCCGGGTTGAGCGTCACCACCTGGAGCGGCGGCGAGCTCTCGTTCTCCAGCCGCTCCCGGCACAGCTCGGCCGCCCGCTCCCCGCCGAGGACGTCCACCGGGACGCCGAGGAGTTCGATGCGAGTCTGTGGCGGGGCTCCGGCCGCCGCCAGCGGGGGGGGCTGGCGCACGCCGGTAGTGTAGGCGGGGGAAGGTCGTCGCCCGCCCCCGCGGCGCATCCGTTACAGAAGCGCCGCGGGCCGTTTCACTCCCGCTCCCGACGCCGCTGCAGCTGGGCGGCAACCACCCTCGCCTCGGCCACATCCAGCGCCGACCGGAGTTGGGCCGCCGCGGGCTCGCCGCCGCGGGTGAGCCGTTCCTGCAGCGCCCGACGCTCCTCCTCCACCGCCTCCAGCTTCAGCTCCGAGGAGCTCTGGCCCCGCTCCGCCAGCACGGTGACCAGCTGCGGGAGGACCTCCAGGAAGCCTCCCTCGATGAACAGGTAGGTCTCCCGCTCCCCCTGACGGACCATCACCTCACCCGGCTTGAGCCAGGTGAGCAGTGGGGCATGCTGGGGCAGCACGCCGAGGTCCCCGTCCGCTCCCCGAAAGGTGAGGAAGTCGGCCTCCCCCTCGAGGAGCGGCCGGTCCGCGGCCAAAACCCTGACCCGGATCGCCACCTCAGGCCACCTGCTCCGCCTCGTCCCGGCCCCTCGTGAGCCGCCGCCCGTTCTCGATCGCCTCGTCGATGGTGCCGACCATTCGGAAGGCCTGCTCAGGCAGCTCGTCCAGGGTCCCGGAGAGGATCTCCTTGAAGCCGCGCACAGTCTCGCGCAGGGGCACGTACTTGCCCGGCGTTCCGGTGAACTGCTCGGCCACGAAGAAGGGCTGGCCGAGGAACTGCTGCACCCGCCGGGCCCGCTGGACGGTGAGCTTGTCCTCGTCGGAGAGCTCCTCCATCCCGAGGATGGCGATGATGTCCTGCAGGTCCTGGTAGCGCTGCAGCACCCGCTGGACCCCGAGGGCCACCTCGTGATGCTCCTTGCCAACGGTCCTGGGCTCCAGGATCCGGCTGAAGGAGTCGAGCGGGTTGACCGCGGGATAGATGCCCAGCTCGGCGATCCGCCGGTCCAGCGACACGGTCGCGCCGAGGTGGGCGAAGGTGGTCTGGATCGCCGGGTCGGTGAAGTCGTCGGCGGGGACGTACACCGCCTGCACCGAGGTGATCGACCCCCGGTGGGTGGAGGTGATGCGCTCCTGCAGGTCACCCATCTCCGAAGCCAGGGTGGGCTGGTAGCCCACCGCCGAGGGCATCCGGCCCAGCAGCGCCGAGACCTCGCTCCCGGCCAGCATGTAGCGGAAGACGTTGTCGATGAAGAGGAGGACGTCGGCGCCCTCGGCGTCCCGGAACTCCTCGGCCATGGTGAGCCCGGTGAGGGCGATCCGAGCCCGCGCCCCGGGGGGCTCGTTCATCTGCCCGAAGACGAGGGCGGTCTGACTGATGACCCCGGACTCGTGCATCTCCCCGAAGAGCTGGTTGCCCTCCCTCGTCCGCTCCCCCACGCCGGCGAACACCGAGTACCCGCTGTGCTCCTTGGCGATGTTCCGGATCAGCTCCATCACGATCACGGTCTTGCCGACCCCGGCACCGCCGAACAGCCCGATCTTCGAGCCCTTGGCGAAGGTGCAGATCAGGTCCAGCACCTTGATGCCGGTCTCCAGGATCTCGGTGGAGACCGCCTGCTCCGCGACTGAGGGAGGCTCGCGGTGGATGGGCAGCCGCTTGGCCGACTCGATGGGCAGTCCGCCGTCGATCGGCCGGCCCACCACGTTGAACATCCGGCCCAGCACCTGCTTGCCCACCGGCACCATGATCGGGGCCCCGGTGGAGATCACCGGCTCCCCCCGACGGAGCCCGTCGGTGGACTCCATGGCGATGCAGCGGGCCACGTCGTTGCCCAGGTGCTGCTGCACCTCCAGCACCAGCGCCGGCCCATCCCGCTCCACCTCCAAGGCGTCGAGGATGTGGGGCAGCTTGCTCGACCCGAAGGCGACGTCGACCACCGCCCCGATCACCTGGAGCACCTCCCCGCGCACCGCATTGTTCCCCGGTGTGTCGCTCATCACCACCTCCTCAACGCTGAGACGCGTGGAGCGCCTCGGCGCCGCCGATAATTTCCATGAGTTCTCTCGTGATCCCCGCCTGCCGAACCTTGTTGGCGGTCAGCGACAGCTCCCGGATCACGTCCCCCGCCGCCGAGGAGGCGTTGCGCATCGCCACCATCTGAGCGCTGAAGAAGCTGGCCTGGAGCTCGCGCACCGCGTGGAGCACCTCCGCCTCCAGATAGGCGGGCATGATCCTCTCCAGCACCGCCCGGGCGTCCGGCTCGTAGATGTAGTCGCCCTCGGTCTGCGGTCCCTCGGCGGATGACCGAGGGGGCACCGGCACCAGCACCTTGACCGTCGGCACCTGGGTCAGGAGGTTGCGGAAGGCAGGGAAGGCCAGCACCACCTCCCTGGCCCCTCCCTCCAAGAAGGCCCTCACCGCCTCCTCCACCGCGGGGCGGATGTCCTCTGAAGACACCTGGTCGGGGAGTCCGATTCGATGGTGCAGCATCTGCAGCTGCATCCTTCGGGAGAAGTCCACGCCCTTGCGCCCCAGCGCCACCACCTGGTAGCGGGGACCGAAGTGCCGGAGCATGTAGGAGTGGGCCGCCCTCAGCGTGTTGACGTTGAGGGAGCCGGCCAGCCCCCGGTCTGAGGTTACGAGGATGAGGACACCTGGCCCCTCCTCCCGCTTGGAGAGGAAGGGGTGGCGGTACTCCTTACCCACCTTGGCGATGTCGGCCACGACCTCCTCCATGGCGAGCGCGTAGGGACGGCCGGCAGCCACCCGGGCCTGGGCACGCCGCATCTTGGCGGCCGCGACCATCTGCATCGCCCGGGTGATCTGCTCGATGTTGCGGATCGCCCGGATGTGCCGGCGGATGTCGCGCAGGGTCGCCAATCAGCCCTCCCCGGCGGTCGCCGCGGCCGTGGCGGTGCCGACGTCGAACCCCTGGTTGAACTCCTCGAGCGCCTGCTTCAGCTGCGTTTCCAGATCCTCGTCCAGGGCGAGCCGCCTCTCCAACTCGGACTCGAGCTCCGAGTGGGTCTGGGAGATCCAGCGCCGGAACTGAGACTCCCACTCCGAGACCAGGACCACCGGGACCTGGTCCAGGTAGCCGTTGGTGCCCGCATAGATCACCATCACCTGGTGGGAGACCGGCGCCGGCTGGTACTGGTCCTGCTTCAGCAGCTCGCTGAGCCGCTGGCCCCGCTCCAGCTGCTCCCTCGTCGAGCGGTCGAGGTCGGTGGAGAACTGGGCGAAGGCGGCCAGCGCCCGGTACTGGGCCAGCTCGATCCGCATGCCCCCCGCGACCTTGCGCAGCGCCTTGGTCATGGCGTCGCCGCCCACCCGGCTCACTGACAGACCCACCGAGATGGCGGGCCTGGTGCCGGCGAAGAAGAGATCGCCCTCCAGATAGATCTGGCCGTCGGTGATGGAGATGACGTTGGTGGGGATGTAGGCGGAGACGTCGTTGGCCTGGGTCTCGATGATCGGCAGCGCGGTGAGCGACCCTCCACCCCGGTTGTCGTTGAGCCGCGCGGCCCGCTCCAGCAGTCGGGAGTGGAGGTAGAAGACATCTCCCGGGTAGGCCTCCCGGCCCGGGGGCCGGCGCAGGGCGAGGGAGATCTCCCGATAGGCCCAGGCGTGCTTGCTCAGGTCGTCGTAGACGATGAGGGCGTCCTCACCGTGCTCCATGAACCACTCGCCCATGGTGCAGGCGGAGTACGGCGCCAGGTACTGCAGGGGCGCCGGGTCCCCGGCCGTGGCGCTGACGATGATGGTGTGGGCCAGCGCCCCGTACTCCTCCAGCAGGGCCGCGACCCGCGCCACCGACGCGGCGTTCTGGCCGATGGCCACGTAGATGCAGGTGAGGTCCTTGCCCCGCTGATTGATGATGGTGTCGATGGCGATCGCCGTCTTGCCGATCTGCCGGTCGCCGATCAGGAGCTCGCGCTGGCCCCGACCGATCGGAACCAGAGCGTCGATCGCCTTGATCCCCGTCGCCACCGGGGTGTTGACCGGCTGGCGGTCGATCACCCCAGGGGCCTGGCGCTCCACCGGCCAGCGCTCCTTGGTGGCGATCTCGCCCTTGCCGTCGATCGGCTCACCGAGAGCGTTGACCACCCGGCCCACCAGCTCCCGGCCGACGGGAACCTCCACGATCCTGCCGGTGGTGCGGACCTCGTCGCCCTCGCTCAGCTGCTCGAAGGGGCCCATGATGATCGCCCGCACCAGGTCCTCCTCCAGGTTGAGGGCCATGCCGTAGACGCCGTGGGGGAACTCCAGAAGCTCCCCGGCCATGGCGCCCTCCAGACCGTAGATCTGGGCGATGCCGTCAGCCAGCGCTGTCACCACCCCGGACTGGGCGGTGACCACCGGAACGTCGAAGTCGGCGATCCGGCTCTTGATGATCTTGCCAATGTCGTCGGCGTTGAGGCTCATGCTCCCCTCAAATAGCTCCGGCTTCCGTCAGCATCCTCTGGCGCAGCTGCTGCAGCCGGGTGCGCAGGCTGGCGTCGAAGACCCGGTCCCCCACCCTCACCACCGCTCCCCCGAGCAGCTCCGCGTCGACCTTCGCTCGAAAGGACACCGCCTGGCCGATCCGCTCCGAGAGCTCCCGCGAGAACTCCTCCAGCTGCACCGGGGAGATCGGAATGGCGGTGGTGAGGGAGGCGGTGACCCGTCCCTCGCGCCGCTCCACCAGCTCCCGGTAAGCCGCGGCGATCGATCCCAGCATCCTCGTGCGCCGGCCCTCGATCAGCAGGCGCATCAGGTTGCGCGCCACCAGGTCGACCTCCGGCTCCTGTCCCAACACCGCGTCGGACAGCTCGCGCCGCTGCGCCATGCTGAACTCAGGGCTGGCGAGGGTGCGCCCCAGCTCCGTCCCCTCGGTCAGACGGGTCAGCTCCGTCAACCGGTCGGACCACTTCTGATACGAGCCCTCCGCCTCGGCCAGCTCCACCAGCGCCTTGGCGTAGTGGCGGGCGGTGCTGGGGATCCGGGGCGGGGCGGGGCCGTCAGGCACTAAGGTCCACCTCGGACAGAGCTCGTTCCACCAGCTGGCGCTGGCGGGCCTCGTCCAGCTCCTCCTGGAGCACCCGGGTGGTGGCCAGCAGCACCAGGTCGGCCACCTGCCGACGCAGCTCCGAGACCGCCTGCTCGCGCTCGCGCTCCAGCTCGGCCCGGGCCCGCTCCAGCATCGCCTGCTGCTCCTGCTCACCGCGGCTGCGCAGCTCCTGGCGCAGCTGCTCACCCAGCTGCTGGGCCCGGTCCAGGATCTCCTGGGCCTTGACCCTCGCCTCGGCCATCTCCTGGCGCTCGCTCACCCTGGCCCGCTCCGCCTCCTGGCGGGCTCGCTCCGCCTCCTGGAGGGACTGGGCGATCAGCGCCTGGCGGGCGTCGAGCGCCCGGGTCAGCGGCGGAAACACGTAGCGCGCCAGCAGCCACAGGAGCACCAGGAAGACCACGATCTCCACGATGAAGGTGAGGTTTAGGCTGAGCGGGCTGGAGGCCAGGATCACGGCGCTGGCCCCTACTTCCCGGCCAGGGCGATGAAGACGAACATCAGGGCCAGGTTGATGAAGTACACCGCCTCCGCCAGACCCACGGTCAGGAAGGTCCAGGTGAGCAACCGTCCCTGGGCCTCCGGCTGGCGGGCGATCCCCGCGATCAGCTGGGCGCCGGCCAGGCCGTCACCGATGGCGGCACCGACGGCCCCCACCCCGGTGCCGATCATGGCCCCCGCGTAAACCTCGGCGTGTGCGCTGGTTAGCAAGATCTCTCCTCCAAGTCCCCGGCGGGGACCTCTCAGGGCTGGCTGGTGGCGGGCTGGACCGCCTCGTGTTCCTCACTCATGGTGGCCATGCTGAGGTAGATGACCGTCAGCAGGGCGAAGATGAAGGCCTGGATCACATCGACGAACAGGCCCTCGAAGAGCTTCCAGACGCCATTGAAGACGAAGCCGAGGTAGATCGGCAGGATGGCGATGATCTGGAGCATCAGGGCGGCGGCGAACATGTTGCCGAAGAGACGAAGTGTCAGCGAGATCGGATAGGACACCTGGGCGATGATGTTGATCGGCGCCAGCAGGATGTAGAAGAACCAGGGCATCCCCTCAGGATGCAGGTAATTGATCTTGAGGTAGCCCATGAACCCCTTGCGGCGAATCGAGGTCACGTGGACCAGCACGATCACGATGATCGCGAGCGCCGCGGTCTGATTGACGTCGGCGGTGGGCGAGGTCAGCCGGTCCCCGGTGGGGATCAGCTCCAGCCAGTTGCTGACCAGGATGTAGAAGAAGAGCACCACCACCAGCGGCACCACCCAGCGGGCAAAGGGCCCCACCATCCGGTTCACGTAGTCGTCCACCGTCGACCAGACCAGCTCGATCATCGTCTGGAACCGGCCCGGGACTCCACTCGTGATGCGGGAGCGGAGATACATCCCCATCCCCAGGACTATGCAGAAGGCGACAGCGCTGCTGATCAGGGTGTCCAGGTAGATCTGCTCCCCGAAGAGCGACCCCACCCAGTGTTGGCCCACCTGGATCTGGGCCAGAACCTCCGGCCTCACCGCTGGGAGAGCCTCGCGCCGATCCTCAGCACCGCCCCCACCTGGGCCAGGTGGGTGGCCAGCAGCCCCAACAGCCCCCAGACCCCGACCGGGCCGAGGACCGCCACCAGCACCGCGAGCAGCACCGTGATCACCGCCAGGCGGGGCAGGCTGGATCCGAGGAAGGCGATCGGGGAACGGCGCATGGCGTAGACCGCCAGCTGGAGATTGCCAAGGCCGACGAGGGCGCCGCCCAGGGCCAGACCCAGCCCCACCGGACCGGCGACCACGAACCCCGCCACCGCCACCACCGCGGACGCCGCCAGCGCCGCCAACAGCGCGGAGCGCGCGGCGCCTGCCAGGTCCTCAGCTGAGTTGGCCATCACTCCCCCGTGCCCCGAAACCATCTAAGCCCCCTGTAGACGGCGGTGGCACCACCCACCAGGCCAAGCAGCAGCCCCGTGAGCGTCAGCCACGGAAGCGTGTGCAAGCGCTGGTCCAGCAGCACCCCGGCCACGACCCCGACTCCGACCGTGATCGAGAAGACTCCCACCAAGGAGAGGGCCGCTCCGGGACCCGGCACTCCCCCGGGCCGCTTCGGATCGCCCTCCAAGGACAATTCGGCGGGATCTTACCATGCCGCAAGCGCTCCGCTGGGGACCGATCGCGGTCCTCCGATGCCCTCCCTACACTGCCCTGGTGGAGATCGGGATCGACGCCAGCCGGGCCTTCTCCAACTCCCCCACCGGGATCGGCGTCTACGCCACCCAGGTCATCTCCGGCTTGATGCGCCAGCCCCCGGCTGCGCTCCGGCTCTACCTGAACTCCACCCGCCCACCGGATGGCGCTCCGGACCCGCCCCCGGGCAGCCGGTGGGTGCCCATGCCCCTGCCCCGGGGGTGGACCCGCATCCGACTCCGGCTCGAGGTGCGCCTGCACCCCCCGGACCTCCTGTTCGTGCCGGCGTACCGCCTCCCACCCGGAAGGGTGCCCCCCTCGGTTGTCACCATCCACGGGGTGGAGCACCGGATGGCCCCCTCGGCATACCCCGGGGCAGCCGGGCGGGCGGTGGACGACTTCGTCCGGGACACCCTGCTCCGGGCCCGGCGGATCATCTCCCCCTCGGAGACCACGAGAGCGGACCTCTGCCAGCTGTACGGGGCCGATCCCGATCGGATCACCGTGATCCCCCACGGGGTGGGGGACCACCTGGCGCCGCTTGCGCCGGCGGAGGTGCTGGCGCGCCTCGCCGAGATCGGGGTCCAATCCCCATACCTGCTGGTGGTGGGGGCCCATCACCCCCGCAAGAACGTCGGCCTGGCCATCGCCTCCCTGGCGGCGGCGTTCCCCGGGGGGGAAGGTGCCCCCGCCCTGGTGGTGGCCAACGCCGTGGTCGAGGTCGCCCGGACGCTGAGCCTGAAGGCGGAGCGGCTCGGGGTTGGTGGGCGCCTGCGCCTCCTCCCCCATCTCGGGGGCGGCCAGCTGGCCGCCCTCTACCAGGGTTGCCTGGCGACCCTGGTGCCGTCCCGGTACGAGGGCTTCGGGCTGCCCGCGCTGGAGGCGATGGCCTGCGGGGCCCCGGTGGTGGCGGCCAACGTTGGGGGGGTGGCCGAGGTCGCCGCCGGCTCCGCCCTCCTCCTCCACCTGGACCGCATTGAGGAGTGGGCCGAGGCGCTGCGCCGGGTGGTCGCGGAGGAGCAGCTTCGCCGCCACCTGAGCGGCCTGGGCCGGCAGCGCGCCGCCCAGTTCAGCTGGGAGCGCTCGGTGGAGGCCCATCGCCGCCTCCTCGAAGGGGAGCTGAGGGAGCTCGGAGCGACCTCCTGACCCCCCGGGGAGGGAGCGGGATGACCGAGCCGGCGACGACGGGATCCGCCGGCGGGTCAGCGCAGGTAGAGGAGGGCGCGGGCCCCCACCCCCTCGATGCGCTCCAGCGCGACCTCCGCGCCCTTCACGACGCAGTGCCCGGGGTCGGCCACCACCCGGGTGCGGATCCCGGTCCGCCGGACCAGCATGTCCCGCCACGCCTCCAGCTCCACCCCCCTGCCGGCAAGCGAGAGGCCGGCCGCCTGAAGCCGGGGCCGCGAGCCGAGGGGAGCTGAGGCGAACACCTCCTCCACCAGTTCGCGCACCCGCTCCACCTCAGCCTCCCCGGGCGGGCCGGTGGGCAGCGCCAGCTCCAGTGATCCGTCGGCCAGCAGGCCGTGGTGGCAGACGATCCCGGCCTGGGCGCCCTGCGGGATGAGGTAGAGCACGGGGCTCGGGTCCCAGGAGGTGACCGGCAGTCCGGCCCCGAACCCCATGGCGACCGGCACATCGAGGAGGTGGGCCATCCGAGCCCCGCTGGCCAGGGCCGCCTCCAGCAGCACCCGCCGAGCGGCGGTGGAGAGGCAGGAGGGGACCGCCAGCACCAGCTCGTGGCGGGCGAAGGTGATCCTCCCCACCACCCGGGCGGTCAGCTGGCGCACCAGCTGGCCGGCCGCCTCCGGGTCTCCCAGCTCTCTGAGGCCGAGGGGATGCAGCGCGGCAACCCCCTCCTTCCCCTCGGCCAGCTGCCGGACCGCCGAGTCCCCGAGGGCGGTCACCTTCCGCGCCGACTCCGACCAGGCCGCCAGCGCCGGCTCATCGACTATGAGACCGTCGCCGCGCACCCAGACCAGGATCCGGTCCGGGGAGAGGTCGACCGCGAAGCGCCGCCCAGCCACGGCTCAGCCCGGCATCCGCCGGAGGTCAGCCCCCAGCCCCGCGAGCTTGCCCTCCAGGTCCTGGTAGCCCCGGTCCAGGTGGCGCACCTGCCGACAGACCGTGGTCCCCTCGGCGCAGAGGCCGGCGATCACCAGCGCCGCCCCGGACCGGATGTCCGAGATGGTGAGCTCGGCCCCGCGGAGTGGGTGTCCCCCGTGGACCACCGCGATCCGTCCCTCCACCTCGATCTGGGCCCCGAGCAGGCGAAGCTGCTCCACCGGGTGAAAGCGCTTCTCGTACAGCGACTCCCACACCGTGGACACCCCCCGAGCCTGGGTCATGAGGGCCACGTACTGAGACTGCAGGTCGGTGGCGAAGCCGGGGTGGGGCCAGGTGGTCATGTCCACCGCCAGCAGCTCCCCGCCGCGCGAGACCTTCGCCCAGGTCCCCCCCTCCTCCACCGTGCAGCCGGCCGCCCTCAGCTTGTGGAAGAGGTGGGTGAGGTCGTCGCAGATCACCTCCTCGATCACCACCTCCCCGGCGGTGGCGGCGGCGGCGATGGCGTAGGTGCCGGCCTCGATGTAGTCGGGGCGGACCCGGTGATCCGCATGATGCAGGCGGCTCACCCCCTCGATCACCACCCGGTCCCCGCCCGCCCCGGAGATCCGGGCCCCCATGGAGTTCAGGCAGAGGGCGAGGTCGGCCACGTGCGGCTCGCGAGCGGCGTTGGAGATCACGGTGATCCCCTCGGCCCGCACCGCCGCCAGCATCAGGTTCTCGGTCCCGGTGACGGTGGGCATGTCCAGGAGGATGTGGGCCCCGTGGAGACGGGAGGCGCGGGCGCGCAGCCACTCCCCCTCCTCCTCCACCTCCGCCCCCATCGCCCGGAGCCCGACGAGGTGCTGCTCGATCCGCCGCGCCCCGATGTCGTCCCCGCCGGGCCGGGGCAGCTCGGCCTCCCCCCTCGCTCCCAGGAGGGCGCCGAGAAGCAGCAGGGAGGCCCGCATCCGGGCGGTGAGCTGGGGGTCGGGGGCGGTGCGGGCGGGGCCGCTCGGGGCTATCTCCACCCGGTCGCCCTTCTGCTCGGCCCTGGCCCCAAGGCTGCTGAGGATCGCCGCCATCGTCTCCACGTCCTCTATGGAGGGAACGTTGGACAGGACCAGGGGCTCGTCGGCCAGCAACCCGGCTGCCATCTCCGGGAGGGCGGCGTTCTTGCTCCCGCTGACGGCGACCGCGCCACGGAGCGGCGCGCCACCCTCGATGGAGAGGACCTCATCCATCGCCAGGGGGCCGGTCACGGGCGGTGGGGCCGGTCGGCGCCGGCCTCCGACTGAAAGCTGAAGCCACCCCGGCGCCAGATCCGAAGCCCGAGCAGGGCCAGACCGAGAACCAGCAGCCCCAGCGCCACCGCCAGGATCTTGTGATGTCCGAAGATCGCCAATCCCACACAACCGAGTATCGCGGTGATGAGGTAGAAGGTGATGGCGGTCTCCCGCGCGGTGAGGCCGAGTGCCAGCAGCTGATGGTGCAGGTGCCGGGCGTCGGCGCGGGCGAAGCCGACCCCCTCCCGCCGGCGACGCCAGATCGCCCAGGCGGTATCCCCGATCGGCAGGGCCAGCGCCAGGACCGGGACGAACAGGGCCAGCGCCACAGTGACCTTGGCCACCCCGACGATGGTGATGACCCCCACCAGCAGGCCCAGCACGTGGCTGCCGGAGTCGCCCATGAAGATCCGGGCCGGGGCGAAGTTGAAAACGAGGAAGCCCAGACAGCTGCCCACCAGCGCCGCCGAGAGCAGGATGACCCCCTCCTGGCCCGGGTCGATCTGCAGCCGGTTGACCGCCGCCAGGTAGAGGACCCCGCCGACGATGGCCACCACCCCGGCGGCCAGCCCATCCACCCCGTCCAGGAGGTTGATCGAGTTCTGCATCCCCACCAGCCAGACCACGGTGACGGGGATCGCCGCCCAGTACAGGTGGAGGTCGAGGTGGGGCAGGGTGACGTAGCTGATGGTGATCCCGAACCCCACCGCCACCAGGACGCCGCTGACGATCTGCAACAGGAGCTTGGTCCAGTAGGGGAGGCCGAGGATGTCGTCGGCCGCCAGCAGAACCGCCACCATCACCGCCGCCAGCACGATCTGCACCCAGTCCTGGACCCCGCGCCCGAAGACCACCATGGCGACCACGAACCCCGCCATCAGCGAGAGGCCCCCGAGCCGACCGGTGGGCTTGGAGTGGATGTTCCGGCCCCCGGGGAGCGCCACCGCCCCCAGCTTGAAGCTCAGCCACTTGGTCGCGGGCACGGTGGCCACGGTCACCCCCACCGCCACCAGCAGGATGGGCAGGGCGACCAGGAAGTGGTGCTGGATGGTCGGCAAGGAGTCCTCCTGGACTCAGCCGTAGGGCAGCGGGTGGGCCTCGCAGAGGGCCCGGGCCCGGAGCGCCACGCGGCGCTCAGCGGCCTCGTCCCCCACGTTGTGAATCAGCTCCGCCACGAGGGCCGCGATCTCGTCCATCTCGGCCTCCCCCATGCCCCTTGTGGTCACCGCCGGAGTCCCCAGGCGGATCCCGCTGGGATTGAACTTGGAGGCGGTGTCGAAGGGGATGGAGTTGCGGTTGACGGTGATCCCGGCGCGGTCGCAGCCCTCCTGGACCTGACGGCCGGTGAGCGCGAGCGGGCGCAGGTCGATGAGCATCAGGTGGTTGTCCGTCCCCCCGCTCACCAGCCGCAGCCCTCTTGCCATCAGCCCCTCCGCCAGGCGGGCGGCGTTGGCCACCACCCGCTGGGCGTAGTCCGCCATCTCGGGCTGGGTCCAGGCGTGCAGCGCCGCCGCCTTCCCGGCGATGGCGTGGAGCATCGGGCCGCCCTGCACCCCGGGGAACACCGCCTTGTCAACGTCCTTGGCCCGCGACTCCGGGCAGAGGATCATCCCTCCCCAGGGACCCCGAAGGGTCTTGTGGGTGGTGAGGGTGACGATGTCCGCGTACGGCACCGGGCTGGGATGTGCCCCTCCGGCCACCAGTCCGGCGAAGTGGGCCATGTCCACGAGCAGGGCCGCTCCGGCCTCCCTGGCGATCTCCCTCAGAGCGGGGAAGTCAAAGGTCCTGGGATAGGCGCTGGCGCCCGCCACCAGGACCTTCGGCCGCACCTCAAGGGCGCGCTGCCGCACCAGGTCGTAGTCGAGGCGCTCGGTCTCGGGGCTGACCCCGTAGAACTCCGCGTGGTACAGGATCCCGCTGAAGCTGACCGGTGAGCCATGGGTCAGGTGTCCGCCGTGGCTGAGGTCCATTCCCAAGATGGTGTCGCCGGCGGAGCACAGGGCCATGTAGGCGGCCATGTTGGCGGAGCTGCCGGAGTGGGGCTGGACGTTGGCATGCTCGGCGGAGAACAGCGCTTGGGCCCGGTCCTGGCAGAGCCGCTCCACCTGGTCGACCCACTCGCAGCCCCCGTAGTAGCGGCGCCCCGGGGTCCCCTCGGCGTACTTGTTGGTCAGCCATGATCCGAGGGCGGCGAGGACCGCCGGGCTGGCGATGTTCTCCGAGGGGATCAGCTCCAGGGTGTTCTGTTGGCGTTCCAACTCCCCCTGGAGCAGGCCCGCCAACTCCGGGTCGGCGGCCTCCAGGACCCCCAGTCTCTCCGCGGCCACCGCCATCTCACTCCCTCCGCGCACCCGAGGGGTCCTCCAGCCCGGGCAGGGCCAACTCCCCCGGGCCCAGCCGGCCCCGGCGCAACAGGACCGGGGCCCCGCGGGTGAGGTCGAGTATAGAGGAGGGCTGCGCCGGTGGACGGGGGCCCTCGGGCGCGGCCAGCGCCCCTCCGAGGCCCTTGAGCTCCGCCACTGCGGAGGCGGCGTCCGGAACCGGGGGGCGCCCGTGGAGGTTGGCGCTGGTGGTGGCGAGCGGACCGGCGGCGGAGAGCAGGGCGAGGGCCAGGGGATGGGCGGGGACCCGCACCCCGACCGTCCGCCCGCCGCCGAGCGGCGCGGCCGGCGGGCGGGCCGGAACGATTAGGGTGAGGGGGCCGGGCCAGAAGCGCCCGGCCAGCCCGATCCCGATCGTGCCCAGCTCGGCGAAGGGTGCCATCTCCTCAGGGCCGGCCGCCATCAGGATCAGCGGCTGCTCCGGGGGGCGGCCCTTGATCACCGCGATCCGCCGGACCGCCTCGGGATCCGAGGCGAGGGCGGCAAGGCCGAAGACGGTGTCGGTGGGGAAGGCGATGACCGCCCCCCGCCGCAGCGCCGCCACCGCCGCCGCCACACCCTTCGCGGTGGGCGGCCAGACCGTGCCCCCGGTCAAGGAAGGATGAGCTCCAGCACGCGCTCCCGGCCCGAGAGGTCCTTGTGCAGAGTGCCGCGGGACCCGGGGAGGGCGGCCTCCGCCAGCTCCCGCACCAGAGGCAACCTCCGCGGATCGCCCTCCAGCAGCAGGAGCGCCCCGGGCGCTGCCACGCTCCCGACCTCCGCCAGCAGCTGCCGGTACGCGGCCAGCCCGTCGTCGCCGCCGTCCAGCGCCAGCCGGGGCTCGAAGTCCCGGACCGTGCGCTCCAACCCCTCCCACTCGGCGGTGGTGACGTAGGGCGGGTTGGAGAGGATGAGCTGGTATGGCCCTCGTCGCCTCAGCGGCTCGGCCCAGCTCCCGCAGAAGGCTGACACCCGGTCCGTCACCCCGTGGCGGGCGGCGTTGGCGGCGGCGAGCTCGACGGCACCGGGGTCGAGGTCGACGAGGTCGACCTCGACCAGCCTTGACCGCACCGCCAGGGTGATGCCCAGGCAGCCGGTGCCGCAGCCCAGGTCCGCCGCCCGCTCCACCGGCCGGCCCGCCCCGAGGGCGATCTCCACCAGCAGCTCGCTCTCCGGGCGGGGGATCAGAGCTCGCTCCCCCACCGCGAAGCTGAGGCCGAAGAACTCGCGGTCGCCGATCACCTGGGCCAGCGGTCGGCCGGAGGCCCTGGCCCCCAGCAGGGGTCGGATCCGGGCCAGCTCCGCCTCCTCCAGCGGCCGGTCGAAGTGCACGTAGAGGTCGAGGCGGGTCAGGCCCAGCGCGTGGGCGACCAGCACCTCCGCCTCCAGTCGCGCGGAGGCCACCCCTCGGGCCTGAAGGTGCCGGGTGCTCCGGCGGACCACCTCGATCAGCTGGGGGCCCGCCGGTGGGGGCGCGGACAACACCACCTATATCCCGCTCAACAACCCGTCACCACCTCGTAACGAGAATCAATGAGTAGATCGTCCCGTTCGTCGGTTAGCCTCATCCCGTCGCCATGCAAATCAGAGTCCAGGCTAGACGATCGGCGCCCCACGGCAGCCGCCGGACCCGGGGCCAGGCGGTGGTGGAGTTCGCTCTAGTGCTCCCGGTCGCGGTGGTCATCCTGGCGCTGGCGGCCACAGGAGGCCAGATGCTGATGGCAGCCATCGACATCACCCAGGCGGCCCGCGCCGGCGCATCCGCGGCCCAGGGCGACTACAAGCAGGGCGACAGCACAGCCACCCAGCTCGCCGCCGCGCGCAGCGCCGCGCAGCAGGAGCTGGGCGTCGGTTCGATCAGCTGCCGATCCGGCGGGTCGGTCCCGGTGGGGTGCGTCTCCATCTCCCCGCCCACGATCTCGTCGACATCAGGGGAGACCCTGATCACGGTCAGAGTCTGGGAGACCGTCGACACCTTCGTCCCCATCCTCGGGCCGGCGATGACCGTCTCGGGCACCGCCACGGGGGCGGGATGACGATGCGCCACCCCATCTCGCTGCGAGGGCAGCACTCCCCCTGGGAGCAGGAGGGCGGGCAGGTGATGATCCTCTTCGCGCTCAGCCTCGTCGTGCTGCTCATGTTCGTCGGCGTGGCCATCGACGGCGGCTTCGGCCTCCTCCAGTACCGTCAGGCCCAGAACGCCGCCGACTTCGCGGCCGAGGCGGCCGCCCAATCGCTGTATCCGCAATGCACCGACGTCGGCACGATGATCAGCGGGAACCAGGTGGTGGCGGACATCAACTCGGTGATCCAGCCCAACTCCCCCTCGACCGCGGTCGCCACCCCCTACGGATGGACCGGCTTCTACCTGAACGCCCACAACCAGCCGCTCCTGGTTGGAGGGGCCCAGGTGCCGATCTACGACCCCACCAGCGGAGCCGCGGCGACGCCGCCGGTCGGGGCCTGCGGGGTCCACCTGAACGTGACCCCGCAGTGGCCGCCGTTCATCTCCCAGATCATGGGGGTCGTCAGTCTCAAGACCGCGGCCGGCGCCTCCGCCCTGAATCCGGGCACCGGCAACGGTCCGACCACCAGCATCGCATCGCTGGGCGAGCACGGGGCCCACACCATCCTCATGGCGGGCAAGGGGGTGTTCGAGGTCCAGGGCACGATCTACGACAACTCCGACGGCTGCCTGAACCCCGGATGCAACCGGTGGAACCCCGGTGACATCATCGACGGCAAGCAGGGCGGCACCATGTACGACTGGGGCCAGCTGGAGTACTCCTCCGCGGCGGTCGCCGATCCCTGGGACGGGTGCTTCAGCTCGAGCAGCAAGAGCGCCGCGGCCGGCAAGAACTCGGGCGCGGTGCCGGGCTCGTTCCCGGTGAGCAACCCCTCGGCGAATCCGCCCACCTATCCGGTGGTCTGCCAGCCCCCCAACAACATCTCCCCTTACAGCAACATCTCCACCAACATCTACGTCGACGGGTGGACCTCCAGCGGGCAGCCCCAGATCACCGGCATCCTCCCGCAGAGCCCGAGCGACCCCACGCCGGCCGACGCCGGCTGCGGCGACCCCTCCCTGGACGGCCACTCCATCTCCAGCGGTGGGGTCACCACCTACTATCCCGGCGTCTACACCAACCCCCTGGTTGTGACCGGGAACGCCGTCTTCGACAACTGCAGCCAGGAGCTGGGGACCAACGCCGTCCCCCCCCAGCCCGGCATCTTCTACTTCGACCAGGGGGTGGCCCTCGAGCCGGGGTCCGGCGACACCGTGAGCGGGACCGCGGTCCTGCTGGTGGCGGCCGCCCCCATCCCCGACACCGCCCTCGCCAAGAACGTCGGCGACGGCGAGCCGGCGATCGGGCTGGGCAGCACCAACTGCACCATCAACTCGGCCGGCGATGAGCTGTGCACCGGCGGGGCCGGCAGCGGGTACGGCTGCAGCTCCGCGCACGACGCCACCTCCTGGGCGGGGACCAACTGCAACGCCGACGCCAACGCCAGATGCGGCAGTGGCTGCTTCGCTCCCAACCCGGTCAGCAGCGGTCAGGTCAGCTGCAGCCAGTACCCCGTCTCCTGCGCCGGGCAGGGGCTGAACGACTCCATCTACATCGGCGGGCAGGGCACGGTGACGCTGCAGAAGCCGCTCAGCGGCCCCTACAACCAGTTCCTCCTGTGGCAGATCTCCTCGGTTCCGGCCAACATCGGGCTGGACAATCGGCTCGGCGACTCCAGTCAGATAACCCTGCAGGGAGTGCTGGTCGACGACTCCAACCCGGCCGGCCAGAACCTCAACAACCAGCAGTACTGGGGCGGCGAGGCCGGAGTCCCATTCATCCCTGGCGGGATGCTCCTCGCCGGCTTCGGGATCGCCGCCGACGCCAACTACCCCGGTGACGGGAAGCCCTACGGGTCCTGGGGCACCGGCTTCACCTGCGGACCGGGCCAGCCCGGCTACAACACCAGCAGCGGCTGCAACGTGAACATCGAGGGGCTGGCGATGGTCGACATGTTCCAGACCGAGGGCTACACCCAGATGGCGATCGACGGCACCGGGGCCCCGCTTCCCGGGCTCGGCTCCAACGCCATCCTCACGGGCTGAGTGATGTTGAAGACGCGTTCACGCGGCCAGGGGGCCGTGGAGTTCGCCCTGGTGGCCCCGGTGTTCTTCAGCCTTCTCTTCGGAATCATCGCCGCCGGCTGGCTGTTCTTTCAGTCCTCCGCGGTCAACGACGCCGCCCAGGGAGGAGCTCGCGAGGCCATCGTGGTGACCTACAGCGGGGCCCGCCTCTCCCTCGACTCCTCGAACTGCGCCACCGGGACCCCGGTGGCGATCCAGGCCGCGGTCCAGCACGCCGCCAACATCATCCCGGTCGACCCGAACCAGCTGTGCCTGGCGGCGGCGAGCAGCTTCTGCCCCACTGGCAACACCCTGCTGACCCAGCTGCCGGTGGCGGGGAACGCCGTCATCGAGGTCTGCGCCCAGGGAGGGCTGAGCAATCCCCAGTCCTACACGGTCCACGTCACCTACGTCGCCCACCCCCTGGAGCCCGTGCTCGGGGTCTCGGTGACGCTCACCTCGACCAGCACCCTGGCTGCCGGCTCGGCCTAGTGCCGCGCCGCCGAAATGGCAACGGTGGTCGCTCGGGCGACGATGGGCCCGGCCAAAAGGGCCTGATCCGTCGGCTGGATCGCCGCCTCGGGCCGCCCGGGCGCTGGCAGGGGTGCGGGCGAAGGGGTGGTCGGCCCTGGCCAGAGTCGTCGAACGCAGGTGCCAGATGGTCGATGGCGGCGCACCCCACGGTGCCCGGCGGGCCGGCTCATGGCCGCGGTTACGAGCTGCGTTCGTAGACGATCTCGTCCTCTGTCGTGCTCACCGTTGTGAATCCCGCTTTCTCCAGCGCCCGGCGGCTGGCGACGTTCAACGGCAGGGTGCGCGCCCGCACCGTCGAGACGAAGGGCCGTTCGAGCAGCCAATCGCTGATCGCCATCACGACCTCTGGGCCAAGGCCCTGCCCCCGATAGGGAGCGGCGAGGCCGTAGCCGATCTCTACACAACCGGCATCGTCAACCGGCGCACGGATGCCGCAGTCACCGATGACCCGGCCGGAGTGTCGCACCAGCCAGCCGGCGGGATGGCCGTGCTCGATGGCGAGCGAGACGCCGTTCCTCGTGCCGACCTGGGGCCATCCATCTGCGGCGCCAAGATCCGTCACGTCGCCGTCTGCGATCGCGCCGGCGACCTGCGCGCTGATCGGCTCGAGGTTGAGTCGGCTGGTTTGCAGGGGATCAAAACGCTCGATCACGGCCGGAGTCTAGCTCGCCCCGTCGCCTTGCTCCCGGTGCCGGCGCTCTACGCCCAGCTCGCGCGCGCCGGTGGTCCAGCCAGCTCCGGCCGCGGGTGCGCCGGATGAGGGCTCATCGTGCCAAGTCCGCGGCTCCCGGGCGCAGTCCCGCCCCGCCACCGGTTCGGCGTTCCGAGCGGTCCCCGGGTTCCAGCTGCCACCGCCATTTCGGGGACCCACCGGTGGGTCGCGGTCCAGCAGCGCGCCCCACCCGGCAGCGCTGCCGCCTCAGGTGGAGCTCCCCGCCAGCCGAGCCGCCACCCGACGCAGCCGCTCCTCGGCCTCGGTGGCCACCTCGCCGAGGACTCCGGCCTCGGCGCCGAACAGTGCCTTGGGGTTCAGCAGCCGGATCCGGGTCCCTCCGGCCGCCTCCTCGACCACCACGTTGCAGGGGAGGAGCAGCCCCACCGCCGGCTCCGCCTCCAGCGCCCTCTGGGCCAGCTTGGGGTTGCAGGCACCGAGGATGCGGTAGGGAGGAAAGTCCGCCCCCAGCTTCTCCTTGAGGGTTCGGCGCACGTCGATCTCGGTGAGCACCCCGAAGCCCTCCTCGGCCAGGAGGGTGCGCAGACGCGCCTCGGCCTCGGGCAGCGCCGCCGCGACCACCACCTCGAACCCGTACTCGTCGGCCCTCACGACAGCACCGGGGCCGAAGCGGCCAGCGCCAGAACCCGCTCCACGAAGTTCTCCTCGGGAAGCGCCCCGACGAAGGCGGAACTCCCGTTGACCACGGTGTGGGGAACCCCCCTCACCCCGTGGCGCTCAGAGAGCTCGGGGAACTCGTTGGCTTCGACGGTGCGGGCCCGCACCCGCTTTGAGGAGAGGGCCAGGCGGTTGGCGAGGCTGGCCGCGGACGGGCAGTACGGACAGCTGGGGGTGACGAAGACGGTCACCTCGAGGTCCGAATCCAGCTGGTCGATCCGCCCCTGCGCGGCCGCGCTGAACTCCGGCCCAACCCCCCCCACCCTCTCCAGAGCGTCGATGAGAGTGGCGAATTCAAAGCCGCTCGGCAGTCCCTGAAACACCACCCGGGCCTCCTCGCCCGGCCGGGACACCTCCAGCTGGGGAAGGTCGGAATGCTGGGGGGGCTCGACCAGCTCCACCACAACCCGCTCCGGGGCGATCTCTCCCAGGGTCTCAACCAGCTCCCGGCTCGCAGCGCAGGTCGGGCAGTCGTCGGCCCCCGCTCCGCCGTGGCGGAGGGTCAGCCGCACCGGCGCCTCAAGGGTGGCCAGCCGCCTTCCCACCTCCTCCCGCGTCCTCTCATCGATCAGAGCCATCTGGGACCTCCTGGAATCAGCATCGAGGGCGCCGCCCAGCGGACCGCCTCGACCGCTGACGATTATACCCAGGGGGGTATAATCCCACTCCGACCGATCGCTCCGGCCCGGAGCTCCTCAGCCCTCCGGCTCGGCCTGCGAGACGGTGGACAGCAGCAGCCGGTCCATCGCCATTTGGGCGACCGCCCCCGAGTCCAACCCGTCGAAGTCGCGGAGGTCGCGCTTGATCTCCGCGTGCACCGACCCGGAATGGCGCAGGAGGCCGGTGATCACCTCGTCCACGAGGCTCGGGAGCCGGTCCGGGCCGCAGACCAGGTTGACCAGCCCCAGGTCGCGGGCGGAGTGCGCGTCCAGCGTCGCCCCGGTCGCGGTCAGCCAGAATGCGTGCCGTCGTCCCACCACCTGGGGCAGCCAGCTGAGGACCAGCGCCGGGGCCAGCCCGTGGGCCACCTCGGGAAACCAGAAGCGAGCCCGCTCCGACGCTACGGTGACATCGCAGAGGCAGGCCAGCCCCACCCCGAACCCGGCGGCGTCCCCGTCCACCTCGGCGATGGTGACGAGGTCGGTCTCGGCCAGCCCCCGGTTGACCGAGGTGAGGGCGTCGACGGTGGCCTGGGCCGCCTGGCGCCCCACGGTGCTGCGGTCTCTGCCCCGACAGAAGACCCCCGCCTCCCCGCGGAGGCGGAGCACGTGGGCCCCGGGCGGCGGGGCGGCCAGCAGCTCCGACAGCGCCGTGCACATCTCCACCGTGAAGGAGTTGTCGGGCGGGCGCGACATCTCGACCGACACCACCTCCGGGCTCTCCTGGACCACCCGGACTCCAATCCCCATCTAGTTCAACCTCCCGGTCTGCCCGCCGTACCAGTCCACCGCGTCGGCGGCGGTCCGGACCGTGACCGCCCTCTGATAGGTGAAGTCGTGGAACGACTCCCAGCCCCCCTCCTTGCCGATCCCGCTGTCGCGCAGCCCGCCCCAGGGGGAGGACGGGTCGAGCCGGTGGTGGTCGTTGACCCACACCAGCCCGAACTCCAGCCGGCGCGCCACCCGGTGGGCCCGGGCCACGTCCCTCGTCCAGATCCCCGACCCCAGGCCGAACTCCGAGTCGTTGGCCAGCGCCACCGCCTGGTCCTCTGAGGTGAAGGGCATCACGACCGCCACCGGCCCGAAGATCTCCTCGCGGACGACCCGCATCGCGGGGTCGCAGTCGGCGAGGATCGTCGGCTCGACGAAGTACCCACCCTCGAAGCCGGGAGGCGCCGCGGGGCCCCCGCCGGCCACCAGCCTTCCCCCCTCGGCCCGGCCCAGCTCCACATAGCCGAGGACCCGGCTCCTGGCCTCCTCGGATATGAGGGGACCGAGCTGCGTTGCCGGGTCACCGGGATCGCCAAGGCGGATCTCCGCGGCGGCGGCGGCGAAGGCCAAGAGGAACTCCTGGTACACCGTCTCCTGCACCAGGAAGCGGCTGCCGGCGATGCAGGTCTGCCCGGCGCCGATGAAGGCCGCGAAGGCGCAGCCCCGGGCGGCCTCCTCCAGGGGGGTGTCGCCGAAGACGATCACCGGGGTCTTGCCCCCCAGCTCCACGGTGCAGCGAGCGAAGTGCCGGGCGGCCGCGGTGGCGACCTCCCGCCCGGCCGTGGTGCCGCCGGTGAAGCTCACCTTCCCCACCCCGGGGTGGGCGACCAGGGCTGATCCCGCCAGCGGGCCGCGACCCGGGACCACGTTCAGCACGCCGGGGGGGATGCCGGCCCGAAGGGCGATCCGGCCCAGCTCCAGCGCCGTGAGCGGGGTGCGCTCCGAGGGCTTGAGCACGACGGAGTTGCCGGCCGCCAGCGCTGGCGCCAGGCTCTTGGAGGCGATCATCAGCGGGTGATTGAAGGAGGAGAGGATGGCCGCCACCCCGATGGGGAACCGCTCCAGGTAGGTGTGGTAGGGCCCGGCCATGGGCACCACCTCGCCCCGGTCGGCGAGGAGCAGGGCGGCGTTGTACCGGTACCACTCGGGGAGGCGGGAGATCTGGGCCCGGGTCTCGGTCACCGGGCGGCCGTTGTTGAGCGTCTCGAGCTCGAAGAGCGCCTCCAGGTTCGCCTCCAGGAGGTCGGCGAAGCGCTGCAGCGCCAGGGCCCGGTGGTGGATGGTCATCTGGCTCCACTCGCCGCCGGCGAAGCTGCGCTGGGCCGAGCGCACCGCCGCATCGATGTCGTCCCCGTCCGCGCTCTGGACGACCGCCAGCGGCCGGCCGGTTGCCGGGTTGAGGATCTCCAGCGGCAGGTCGGCGCCCGGCCGCTCCTCACCGTCGATGAGCAGGGCCGCCTCCAGCAGGGGGGCTGCCCCCACCGCCGCCGGGCGGCTCTCGAGTTGGCCGGCCGTCGCCGCTGCCCTCCCCTACTGGTGGTGGGCCGAGGTGGCGCCGGCCTCGGACATCCCGAGGAACAGGGTGCCGAGGTCGCTCATCGAGAGCAGTTCCGCGGCGCTGCGGTCCAGCCGCACCTGTCCGTCGGTGAGCACGTACCCCCCGGCGGCGATCGCCAGCGCCAGCGCCACCCGCTGCTCGATGAGCAGGATGGCCCGGCCCGACTTGGCCAGCTGGGCGACGATGTCCTGAAGCACGTGGGTGGCCACCTGGGGGGCCAGGTTGGCGGTGGGCTCGTCGAGGATCAGGAGGCGGGGATCGGCCATGAGAGCGCGGGCGATCCCGAGCATCTTCTGCTCGCCACCGCTCATGCTCCGGGCCAACCGGCGCCGCAGCCCCTTGAGCGCCGGGAAGGTCTCCAGGACCATCTCCACCCGCTGGGGGATGTCGCGCTTGGCGAGACGGTACCCGCCCATCTCCAGGTTCTCCATGACGGTGAGGGTGGGGAAGACGTCGCGGAGCTGGGGCACGTAGCCCATGCCCCGGTTCATCCGGTCGTCCTCGCGCAGCCTGCCGATCTCCTGGTCCCCGAAGCGGATCCCGCCGCGCAGCAGCTCCAGCTCGCCGGTGATCGCCTTGACCAAAGTGCTTTTGCCGGCGCCGTTGGGGCCCACCACCACCACGATCTCGCCGAGGCCCACCTGCAGGGACACCCCCCGGACCACCGGGACCTGGCTGTAGCCGGCGCTGAGGTCGGTGGCCACCAGGAAGGGGGCCTCTCGCTGGGTCAAGAGCACTCCTCCACCATCAGGAGAGGTAGGCGGCCTGGACCACAGGGTCCCTGACCACCTCCTCGAATTCCCCGGCGGCGATGACCTTGCCGAAGGCCATGACCACCACCCGGTCGCAGAGCTTGCGGACCACCTCCAGCGCGTGCTCGACGATGAGGATCCCCAGCCCCTCCTGGGCGATGCCCCGGAGGTCGTCGATCAGCTTCCCGGTCAGATGGGGCGCGACCCCGACCATCGGCTCGTCCAGCAGCAGCACCCGCGGGTGCCGCATCAGGCAGCGCATGATCTCGACCAGCCGGCGCTGACCGCCGCTGAGCTCGCGGCCGTACAGGTCGGCGGTGTGGGTCATCTCGAAGCGCTCCATGATCGACCAGGCCCTGGCCCTCAGCTCCAGCTCGCGCTGGGCGGTCTGCCGGGGGTGCAGCACCACCGAACGCAGGGAGGCCCCACGGTCGCCCTCGGCGGCGGTCACGAGGTTCTCGTAGACCGTCATCCGGGCGAACTCGCTGGTGGTCTGGAACGTCCGGACCAGCCCCAGCCGAGCCCGGTCGTGGGGCATCAGTGAGCTGATGTCCCGGTCGCCCAGGGTGATGACCCCCTGGGTCCGCTTCACCTGTCCGCCGAGCGCCCCGAGGAGCGACGACTTGCCCGCCCCGTTGGGTCCGATGATGCCCACCACCTCGCCCTTGGAGATCGAGATGGAGACGTCGTCCACCGCCCGGACCCCGCCGTACCCGACACCAACCCCCTTCGCCACCAGGACCGGGGGGGAGCCGACGGCCGGAGTCTCCGGCGAGGAGGAGGCGTCAACCGCCAGCTGCCCCGCCACCTAGGCCCCCCCCTCGGCCGGCGCTGGATCCAGCGCCACCCCTTCAGCCCGAGGCGCCCGCAGCCGGCGCTCGGGGAGGATCCCCCGGGGGCGGAAGAGCAGGCAGAGCATCCAGGCGAGGCCGACCACCACCCACTCCAGGGAGTCGGTCAATCCGGGATACCCGATAGCCGGGAGGAAGCGGGGAATCTCGAGGAAGATGATCGGGACCAGAAGGGTGCCGATCATCACCCCCCGGTAATTTCCCACCCCGCCGACGAAGATGGCGGTGAAGATCACGAAGGTCTCGGCGTACCCCCAAGCTCCCGGCGACCAGGCACCGATGTACTCCACCAGCAGGCCGCCGCTGAGGCCGGCCACCGCCCCGCCCAGGACGAAGACCTGAAGCCGCAGAGAGGTGATGTTCAGCCCCATCGCCGAGGCCGCGTCCTCATGGTCGCGCATCGCTCGCAGGGACCGCCCCCAGGGGGACCGGGAGAGCCACCACACCCCGCCGCAGACCACAGCGCAGATCACCAGGGAGTAGATGAGGTAGAGCCAGGGCTGCCCGGTGGCGGTGGCGCCGAAGAACTCGCCGAACGGCCAGGTGACCCCGGTCAGTCCGTTGGAGCCGTTGAAGAGGGGCACGTCCGCGGAGACCACCTGCAGGGCGATGAGGGAGACGATGAGGAGGACCGCCGCCTGGTAGTCGCGACGCATCCGGCGCAGGGCGAAGAGCCCCACGACAAAGGAGAGCAGCGCTCCGGCGGCGGCCGCGACAAGGAGGTCCAGGGGGAAGGGCAGGCGTGCGCCGAACACGTACTGCTGGAAGGACGCCACCCCCCCGCTGGGCCCCAGCACCACCACCGCGGCGGCGTAGGCGCCGGCGGCCTGGAAGACGATGAAGCCGAAGTTCACCACCCCGGCGTAGCCGAACTGGAGGTTGAGGGAGAAGGCGGAGAGGACGTCGACCGCGAAGTACACGAGGAGGGTGGTTATGTAGAAGGCCCAGGCGCCCATGTCAGAGCTTCCCTCCCTCGGTTCCGGATCCCGCCACCTGGCACCACGGACAGCTGGCCATGAGCGCTGTCACAGCACCAGCTGCCGGTCCTCGGCACCTCCGAACACGGCCCCGGGCCGGAGCAGCAGCACCACGACCAGGATCGCGAAACCGGCGACAGTGCTGTAGGCCGCCCCGCCGAAGCCGGCGACGATCTCGGTGACCAGCCCCATCACCAGCGAGGCGGCCACCGCTCCTCGCAGGGACCCGACCCCGCCGAGGATGGCGGCGGCGATCACCAGGGGCAGGAAGAGCTCGCCGGTCGTGTAGTCGACGCTCTGAGTGCTGATGATGTAGACAACCCCGGCCAGGCCGCAGAGGGCCCCACTCACCACCCAGGTGATCAGGACCACTCGCCCGGTCTGGATCCCACACGACCGCGCCAGGCTCGGCTCCACCGCGGTGGCGCGGAGAGCCTTGCCCAGCTTGGTCAGGTGCAGCCCGGCCTCGACCGCCACCAGGAGCACCACGGCCATGCCGATGATGGCAACCTGGATGGGGGTGACGTCGATCGGGCCCAGCCGGATCGGCGCCGCCTGCAGCACGGTGTAACCGTAGATGGCGTTCTGGGAGATGGCCTGGATCCCGTAGTCGATCACCAGCGACATCCCCAGGGTCACCATCATCATCTCGAAGAGCTGGGTGTGGCGGCGGGCGTACAGCCGCAACACCCCCCGGCCCAGCAGCACCGTGGCCACGGCTCCCGCCACGGCCCCCAGCACCAGCCCCAACCAGGCGTTGAGGCCGGCCAGGTTGGCCAGGTAGGCGGTGAAGCCGCCGATGGTCATCACCGCTCCAAAGCTCAGATTGAGCACGTTGGTCAGGCTGAACTGGAGGGTGAATCCCATCGCCGCCACCGCCAGGATCGCGGCCACCACGACCCCGTCGGCGGCGGAACTGATGAGCTGGGCCAGCACCTTACGCGACTCCCTTGACCGGCACGGCCTCGATGGCGGCGACGGTGACCTGTCCCAGCGAGATCGTCTTGCCGGAGGACGAGAGCGTCACCGCCTCCTGGTTGCCGAAGGAGTTGTGGTACTTGTCAAAGTTGATGAGCCCAGTCGCCCCGAAGTACTGGATCTGCTTGCCGGCGTTGAGCGCCTTCACCCCCTGGGCGAAGTCGTAGACCACGGTCTTGCCGGAGCCGGGGTTGGCCACCTTGGCGATGTAGTTGTTGAAGACCGAGGGCGTCGTGCTCTTGGCGGCCACCATGGCGAGCGCCAGGGTGATGATCCCGTCGTAGTAGGTGATGGCGAAGGGGTTGTTCTGTGCCGAGTTCACCGACACCCCGATCTGGGCGGAGTCCGCCTTGACCGCGTTGTTCCAAGCGGTGAGCGCCGCCGTCGGGTTGGAGGGCGCGGTGATCAGCGAGGTGAAGTACTGGTGGAAGTCCGAGGGCCCGATCGCGCTCTGAACCGCGGTGAGCCAAGGGGTGGTGTAGGTGGCCTCGGTGCCGATGATCGGCACCAGCCCGCCGAGAGACTTGAGCTCGCCAAAAAACGTGCCGGCGGTCCCGGCATCGGACTCGGTCATGATCACGTCGGGGTGGGCCTGGATCAGCTGGCTCACCGAGGACTGGTAGGAGCTCTGGTCCGGGGTGAGGCTGATGTTGGCCACCACCTGGATGTGCATCGCCTGCAGGCTGGCCAGAACCCCGGGGAGGTCACCCTGGGAGCCGGCATCGGAGCCGAAGACCGCCGCGACCCGGGTGTAGCCCTTGCGCTGGGCCCAGAGCGCCATCGCGGTGCCGTTGGCAGAGTCCGGCGGGAAGAGCCGCCAGAAGTAGGCGAATTGGCTCTTGTCGTAGGAAGACTCGCCGGCCACCGCGGTCATCGGGATGTGGGCCGAGTTCAGCACCGGGACGATGGTCGGTGCCGACGCGGTTCCCGGGCCCGCCACCGCCACCAGGTTGCTGGTGGTGGCCAGGAGCTGCTGCACTGCGGGAAGGGCGTCCGCTGGGTCGCCCCTGGTGTCCACCCCCTTGTAGACCAGCTGGTGACCCAGCACCCCGCCGGCATGGTTGATCTCGTAGATGGCGGGCAGGACGCCCTCAGCCTGGTTGGACCCCTCGAAGCTGCTGGTCCCGGTGATGGCGATCACCCCGGCGACCACCAGGGGCCCCTTCTTCCCCGCGGCTGCGGTGGTGCCGCAGGCGGCCACCAGCCCGGAGAGCGCGGCCACGGCGACCGCTACTGTGAACTTGCGCGCATACAACTTGGTCCCTCCTCAATCGTCGAGCGATCGGCGTGGCCCCACGAGATGGCTTCAGGGCGGTGGTGGGGATGGCACCGCGACGGTAGCGGATCGGTGGTGGAGATGGCGCGGGTCAAGCGGCGACGACCCGGTTGCTGAGCCGGCCCAGGCCGGAGATCTCGATCGTCACCTCGTCGCCAACCGCGAGGAATCGAGGCGGGTCGAAGCCGACCCCGACGCCCTTAGGAGTGCCGGTTGCGATCACGTCGCCGGGCAGCAGGGTGATGGCCGCGGAGATGGTGGCGATCAGCGTGGGGATGTCGGTGATCAACTCCCCGGTGTTGGCGCTCTGGCGCAGCTCGCCGTTGACCCAGCAGCTCAGCTCGAGGTTGGCCCCGTCCAGCTCATCACTGGTGGCGACATAGGGGCCCATCGGGCAAAAACCGTCCAGCGACTTGCCAAGGAACCACTGCTGGTGATCGCGCTGGAGATCGCGCGCGGTGACGTCGTTGAGGATGGTGTAGCCGAAGACGTGCTCCCACGCCTTCTCCGCCGGGATCGCGTGCCCACCGGGCCCGATCACCACCGCCAGCTCCGCCTCATAGTCGATGGCGCTGGTCACCCCCGCGTGGGCCGGGATGCCGTCCTCCGGCCCGATCACGGCGGTGGTGGCCTTGGTGAATATGGCGGGGCGGAGGGGAGGGCCCTGGGTGGCGGCGACGAAGCCGCTGCGCTCGATCTCCGCGACGTGCTCGCGGTAGTTCTTGCCGACGCAGAACACGTTGCGGCGCACGGGAGCGCACGGGGCGAGGAGGCGAACCCCCTTAAGGGGCCGTCCACCGCCGAGCTTGCCGGCCGATCCCAGCGCCTCCCCCAGCGCTGGGGTCCACCCCTCGAGCAGCGTGGCCAGGTCGCTCCCGGCTCCCTTGCCGACAACCGAATCCACACTCACGACGCTCTCGCCGGACGGATCCAGGACCCCCAGGTCCTCCCCTCCGTCGGCTGCGAATCGCACCAACCTCACGACGCAACCAATGTGACCAATCCGCCAGATTGGTCGTGGTTGGTGCGATTGGTCATGTCGGTGGTATCCTAGGGGCCGACCAGCACGGTGTCAAGGAGGTCGGCTCGCCGCGGAAGATGGGGCCAGGGCAGATCGACCGGGGTCCGGCGTGCTAGGATCCGACGCCAAGACGATGGTCTCCAACGGGGGCGCCGCCGACGCTGTAACCGCGATCCTAGAGGGCGTGATCCTGGAGCGGGGGTTGCGCCCCGGAGATCGCCTGCCCACCGAGCGCGAGCTCGCCGGGGCCACAGGGGCCGGGCGGGCTGCCGTGCGCCGGGCCCTGGGCTGCCTGGAGGCCGAGGGGCGCCTGGTGCGCCAAGTGGGCCGGGGCACCTTCCTCGCCGGGCCGGCGCTGGCCGCCGCCCCGGAGGAGACCTCGGAGTTCGACGCCAGCCCGATCGAGATAATGACCGTTCGGGCGCTGATCGAGCCCGGCCTAATGCCCCTGGCGGCGATCGCCGCCACCGGGGCCGACTTCGCCGAGATGGAGCGGTGCCTGCGGGGCGGCGACTCGACCGACGACTACATGGAGTGGGAGGCGTGGGACGCGGCTCTGCACCGGAGCCTGGTGCTGGCCACCCACAACAGCTTCCTGGTCCGGATCGGCGAGTTGGTCTCTGCCGCCCGTCTCCACCCCGCCTGGGGCAGCCTGAAGCGTCGCAACTCCACCCCCCAGCACCTGCTGCTGTACCGGGACGATCATCGCGAGATCGTGCGCGCCCTGGTCGAGCGCAACGCCGACTTGGCCCAGCGTGCCATGCGCCGCCACCTGCACCGGGTCCGGGGACACCTGCTGGGCGACCACGCCGGCTCCCGCTCCCCCTTCGGAGAGGACGGCAGCACCAAGGGCGACTGAGGCCCGCCACCCCGGCAGGGCTCGGCGCCGCGGCCAGTTGCCGGTTGTGGTCCGAAGGTCGCCGTCGTCCCCGGCGGCGCGCACCTCGTCGGGTCCGGTAGGGTCGTGGGCGTGCCGAGTTTGCCAATTGGGCGTGCCCTTGTCTCTGCCCTGGCGCTGCTCTTTGTGCCGGTGATGCTCACCGCCTGTGGCGGCTCCGCCCCGACGGCGAGTCACTCACCGACGGCCTCGGCCCGGGCCTCTACCAACCCCTCCGGTTCGGGCCGGGCGGGGGCTGGAGTTGCCAGCGGGGCACGCCTGGCGAGCCTCTCCGAATACAGCTTCACCATGACCATGGGCAGCGGTACCGCCCAGCTGACCATCCAGGGGCGGTCCACAGCCCCACCAACTACCTGATCACCGTCGGCGGGGCCAACACCTACTTCGTCAACGGCCAGGCGTACTCGGTCCTGGGCAGCCTGGTGCAGAAGATCACCCTCAACCCCGGGGACGTCCAGAGCATGGGAGAGGTGGCGGCCGCGACGACGTTCGCCGGGCTCACCAAGGTGGCGGGGATGAAGGTCGTGGCCAGTGGCTCCTGCAACTTGGCCGGGATCCCCGGCACCATTTACGAGGAGGAGACCCCGGCGAACGGCGGCCTCCTGGCCATCGCCCAGGAAGGCTGCGTCGCCAACCAGGGAGGGGCGCTCCTCAGCCTGGCGG
>DAHUYV010000131.1 GCA_027306885.1 Candidatus Dormiibacterota bacterium | reverse complement strand
TGTGGCTGAAATGCGCGTCCCGTTGAGCGTCCTGGAGTTCCGCGACCGCGCCGCCGCCTACTTCGGCGACGTGGAGGCGGTGGTGGACGGCGACAAGCTCTTCACCTACGCGGAGTACGCCGAGCGAAGCCATCGGTTGGCCAATGCGTTGCGCGGATTGGGGGTGGGAGCCGGAGACCGAGTCAGCTTCATCACCTACAACACCCACCAGCTCTTGGAGGCGTACTACGGGGTCCTGGAGGCCGGTGCGGTGCTCAACCCCCTAAATGTGCGTCTCGCGCCACCGGAGATCGGATACATCCTGGGCCATGCCGGATCGAAGGTGGTCTTTTACCACGTTGACTTCGAGCCGATGGTGACCTCCCTGCGCCCGTCCTTGCCCAGCGAGGTGCGGTGGGTGCGCATGGAGGGCCCCGCCGATGAATACGAGGCGCTTCTGGCCGAAGCCTCGACCGAGTACCGCCCGCCCGAGGTCGACGAGGACGCCATGGCCGAACTCTTCTACACCTCCGGGACCACCGGGCGGCCGAAGGGCGTGATGCTGACCCATCGGAACCTGCACCTGCATGCCCTCTCGACGGCGCTCGCCCTCCACGTCACGGACGTCGACACGATCCTCCATGTGGTACCGCTCTTCCACGTCAACGGCTGGGGGGCACCGCACTGGACCACCGCGGTGGGCGGACGTCACGTGATGCTGAGGAAGTTCGACCCCGCGGAGCTGCTGCGGCTGGTGGAGGTCCACGGTGTCACCCGCCTCTTGGCTGTGCCCGCCATCTTCAACGCCCTGGTCAATCTTCCCGACCGCGCCACGCGGGACCTGTCGACGCTCAAGGAGGCGATGATCGGCGGCGCTCCGGCCTCGCCGACCTTGGTGGAAGCCATCGAGCGTGAGCTCGGATGCCGGGCAATCGTAGGTTACGGCCTGTCCGAGACCACCCCCGTGATAGCAGTGGCCCGACCTCGCGCCTGGCTGACGAGCCACGAGGCGCCCGAAATGGGGGCCGCCCGCAAGGCGATGACCGGCTACGCCGTGATCGGGACCCACCTGCGGGTGGTGGATGCGGACGGCCACGACGTGGCTGCCCACGGCGAGGAGATCGGCGAGATCGTCGTCCGTTCCAACCTGGTGATGGACGGGTACTATCGCGACCCGGAGGCGACGGCGGAGAAGGTCCGGGAGGGTTGGTTCCACACCGGCGACATGGCAGTGATCGACGAGCGCGGCTACATCCTCATCAAGGACCGGACGAAGGACATCATCATCTCCGGCGGCGAGAACATCAGCTCGGTGGAGATCGAAAGTGCGATCGCCTCCCATCCGGCCGTGCTCGAGTGCGCGGTCGTGGCCGCGCCCGACGACCGGTGGGGAGAGGTGCCGGTGGCGCTGGTGGTTCTCAAGGACGGCACCTCGGCCACGGTGGAGGAACTTCGCGCCCACGCGCGCTCCCAGCTCGCGAGCTTCAAGGTGCCGCGCGACATCGAGTTCCGTGATGCCCTCCCCAAAGGTGGCACTGGCAAGATCCTCAAGGGGGAGCTTCGCGAACCGTACTGGCAGGGCCGGGAGAAGCGGGTCAACTAGGGGCCCCACCCCAGGTGCACGACGCCCGTGCCACCGCGCCACTCGGCCCTGGCCCCGAGCAGGGTTGGAGCGCTCGGCGAGCTAGAGGGCGATGTGCGACTCTGTGGCAGCCACAGGGTGGTGGTGTTCAGCCAAGGGACGGCTTCCAGAGGTAGATGGCGCGTCCAGGGTGGGGCGCACCCGGTTGCACCTCCCCTCCGGCAGCAGACCTGCCACCCTCCTCGAAGCGAGCCAAAGAGGGCCGGCGAGGGGGATGGAGCCGCGGTGCCCGCCACTCGCCGCTCACCGTGGTCGATTCAACGGAGCCGAAGCTCCGGGGCCCAGGGCTCGACCGAAACTGACCTGACCCGGCCCTTCGCACCTCAGCCCGCCAGGGTGTTCAGCCCACCCACTGTGGTTAAGATCCTGCCCAGACGAAGTCCAGGAGTGGCGGCCCTTGTACCCGTTCGATCGGCTCACCGAGAAAGCCAAGAAGGCACTCACCCTGGCCCAGGCTGAGGCGGAGAGGGCGCACCACTCATACATCGGGACCGAGCACCTCCTGCTGGGGCTGATGCGCGAGGAGGAGAGCCTGGCGGCCAGGGTGCTCGCCAACCTCGGGCTGGAGATCGACCTGGTCCGGGCAACTATTGACTCCATGCTGGGCCGGACCGAGCGGATCATCGTTCAGCAGATCATCCCGACCTCCCGGGTCAAGAAGGTGCTCGAGATCGCCTTCGACGAGGCGAAGCGAGTGGACGTGCACTACGTCGGCACAGAGCACATCCTGCTCGGACTCCTAATCGAGGGAGAAGGTCTAGCCGCCCACGTTTTGGAGGACCTCGGCGCGACCCTGGAGCGTGTGCGGGCAGAACTGGCCGCCCAGCCCCCAGATCCGGATGCTGCCGGACCTGAGCCGGCTGGGCTGACTCACCAGGTGCACGGTCGGGCGGGATGGACCGGGTATACGCCCCTCGTGGGCTCCACCTTCCGACCCCGGACGTTCGTCCACCTCACCAGCGAGGCCAGGAGTTGTCTGGTCCTGGCCGAGGAGGAGGGGGTCAAGGCTGGTTTCGGCTACGTCGGTGGCGAGCACCTCCTGCTGGGTTTGCTTCGCCAGGGCGAAGGGCGCGCCGCCCGCGCCCTCTTGCTCCTCGGCCTCACCCTGGAAGGTGTCCGCGAGGCGGTGAACTCAGCCAGCCTGGGCGCAGCTCGGCCGTGGGTCCCCCAGGTCACCTGGAACAGTGATCTCGACTTCGTGCTTGGAGTTGCCACCGATCTGGCCAGTCTCCGCCACGCCGCGTGGACCGACACGGAAGACCTGCTGCTGGCGCTCTGGCGCCTGCCCCCCTCCTCGCGGGCGCACGCCGCACTTCAACAGCTCAGCACTTCGGCGGAGGCGGTTCGGGGGTCACTAGGCGGCCTTGATTCTGGGAGCTCTCAGTAGGCTCCAGACAGCGGGCTCCGTCTCTGGTGCCGCCAGACTGGCGCCAAGACCAGCTACATCGAGCCTGGACCTCCCTGGCAGAACCCCTACGTCGAAAGCTTCAACAGCCGAGCCCACTATGAACTCTTCGCCCGGGAGATTTTCGACAGCATCCTGGAAGCCCGGGTGCTGTATGCCGACTGGTGCTGGTCCTGCAATCACCTGCGACCAAACAGCGCCCTCAACTACCAACCACCAGCGGCCTTCGCCAAGGCATTCAGTCAGCTGCAACTCCCACGCAGACTGGACCGACTTTCGGGGTCCCCTCAGGAGCGTCAAGCAGCTCGTGGATCTCGTGAGCAGCTTCGAGGCGCAAGGCATCAACTTCGTGAGTTTGGCCGACTCCGTCGACACGAGCACCCCAGCGGGACGCTTCTGCTTCCACGTCATGGCAAGCCTCGCCGAGATGGAGGGGGATCTGACCGTGGACCGGACACGAGCCGGGCTGGAGTCAGCACGGCTCAAGGGTCGTGTCGGCGGACAAAAGCGCCTGATGACGGACGCCAAGGTTGACGCTGCGAGAAGATTGCTGGCTTTAGATCTCCCTCCACGGGTGGTGGCTTAGACGCTCGGCGCCTCGGTCACCACGCCCTATCGGTGGATACCGGCCAGCGAGTCGATGTACCCGAGCCGGAATCGGCACATGATCCAACCACTTCTCTCTGCCATCTTCAGTGTATCGCTCGGTCGCCGCTTGCGGCAAGGACCAGGCCGTCCTGCGTAATCACCAGTAGATACAAGGACCGATGGAGTAAGAGGGAAGTATTGACAACCATGCAGTGGTGATTGCCGGAGGCGGTCCAACGGGGATGATGCTGCCGACGGGCACTCATTGCGTGGGTGTCGCATGCGCGATCTGGACCTTGCGAATGCCGACGGCCCGCTCTGAGTCTTCACCTTGCTGCACGACGCCAAACCGGTGGTGATCAACCTCAGTGAACCCGGCACCGTTGACATCACGCCGTGGGCTGACCGTGTCCACTTGATCGACGCTGACTACCTCGGTCCGTGCGAACTTCCGTTCGTCGGTATCGTCGCCGCTCCTGCTGCTGTGTTGGTCCGGCCCGATAGATACGTTGCCTGGGTTGGGGACGGGGCCGACACCGGATGGCGTGAGGCTCTGACCACCTGGTTCGGAGCGCCATCCGTGAGCCTGTCCGGTT
>DAHUYV010000092.1 GCA_027306885.1 Candidatus Dormiibacterota bacterium | reverse complement strand
CCCCGAACTCGCAGCCACCGCTGGCGCAACGAGACCAACCGCACCGACCAACACCGCCGCCCCGATCACCCATCGAATTCTCATGGGCTGGTTCCTCCCTCCGCGCAGAGCGCGGCAACTTGGGGAGTCGGGTTCGCCAATGGCTCCGTACGACCCAGGCGACCACGATCATAGGTCGAACTTCCTCGCCTCTCCCGGCGCAACCAATAGTAGGCCGGAAGTCGCGCGAAGTGCAACTGCCACGGGGCTGGGGCTGGAACGCAGAAGTCCGCCGCCTGTCGCCTACCTCGGCCAGTTGGGGGGAGACGTCGCTGCGCTGACGGCCCTGCGGGGAGGCCCCCGACCCGATGGCTTGACCCTGAACTACCTGTTGAGCAAGAGCCGCAGACGGTCCGCGCTCCCGTGGAGCGCCACGGACCCTGCCCATGGCGGGGCCCCCGCCCTCGCCAGGATCGAGAGTGGTGGCCGTCCACCGTGGGGAAGCTGCTCCAGCCCGCAGGCTGGGCCCACCCTCTGACTTCGGGCCGTTGCTACATTCGCTCCTACAGTCGGCGGCTCTGGGCCTGTTGATAACCGACCTCGGGAAGGTTCGGAGCCGGGACCTGCCGGACGCCAGCTGAGATCAGACCTTCTGTAGCAGATTATGTAGCAACCCGGACGGTCCGAAGTGGGACTCAGCGGCACTCGCTGAACTCAGAACGGGGAGCCGACGGGGAGATTCGAACTCCCGGCCCGCTGTTTACAAAACAGCCGCTCTACCACTGAGCTACGTCGGCCAGATGTGCAAACCAGGGTAACCGCCCCGGGCGAATAGCGGTCGGTCCGGTAGGCCCGCCAGCTCGCCTGCCGAGGGCGAACCGGCGCCGCCCAGCGATGTCCGGGCCGGCCACCCGCTTCACCCTCCACACGACCGACGCCGGCGCCGGCGGCCGAGCTCCGGTCAGTTTGAGGGGGCCACCCGCGGAAAGGCGAAGCCTCGCTGCCTTGCCACCTCGTAGAGCAGGGTGGCTCCGGCAACCGCGGCGTTGAGGGATGCCACCCGCCCACCCATGGGGATCCGCACCAGGACATCGCAGCGCCGTCGCACCAGCTGATGGAGTCCAGACCCCTCCGACCCCACCACCAGGGCGACCGGCCCACTGAGGTCAACCTCGTCACAGCGAAGGTCCGCGTCCTGGTCGAGGCCGACGACCAGGACGCCGAGGTCGCTGAGCTCGGGCACGGTGGTCGCCAGATTGACGACGCGGACCACGCGCAGGTGCTCCAGGGCTCCGGCGCTGGCGCTCACCGCAGCCGCCGACAGAGGGGCAACGCGATGGCGGGGAAGCACCAGGGCATGGGCACCCAGGGCCTCGGCGCTGCGCGCCAGTGCCCCCAGGTTCTGGGGGTCCTGGACGCCGTCCAGGCACACCGCCAGAAGCGGCCAGGGAGGGTGGGCCTCATCCACCAGCCGCCGGAGGTGCTCCATGCCCGGCAGCTGGCGCACATCGAAGTAGGCGACCACTCCCTGGTGATGGTCGGTGTGGGCGATGTCGGCCAGCCGCGGGCGGGCCACCTCCTCCGGCTCGACCCCGGCGAGATGTGACAGGCGGACCGCCTCGCCGAGGCGCTGGTCGGGGCCGAGCCCCGGGGCCAGCAAGAGGCGCCGGACCCTCCGGCCGGCCCTCAGCGCCTCCAGAACCGGATTCCGGCCATAGAGGACCTCGGGCATCAGGCTCGGCGCCAGCGCGTCCCCGTCTTGGTGTCCTCCAGCTGGATCCCGAGCTCCAGGAGCTGGTCCCGGAGGCGATCGGACAGCGCGAAGTCCCGCTCGCGTCGCGCCTGCTCGCGCTGCTCCAGCAGAGCCCTCTCCTCGGTGCTGAGGGCGTCCGCACGCAGCGCCCTGCGCTCCATGACCGCGAGCCGGGTGTCGGCGGACCGGAGGGCGGAGAGGGCGGCTTCGGCTCCCTCGGGCCCGACGTTGCCGGCATCCATGAGGCGGTTGCCCTCGCGCACCAACTCGAAGGTGGCCGCCACCGCATCCGGCAGGCTGAGGTCGTCCTCCATCGCCTCCTCGAACCTGCGGGCCGACCGCTCGGCCGCCACCCCCAGCTCCCCGGTCTCGTGGACGCCGTCCCCCGACCGCAGCTCCAGGCAGCGGCGCCAGAAGGCGGCCAGCCGGCTCACATCCTGCTCGGCCGCCTGAAGCAACTCCTCCTGGAACTGGAGCTTGTGGCGATAGTGGGCCCCGGTGAGCAGGAGGAAGCGCACCGCCATGGGGTCATGCCCGCGCTCCACGAGCGTCTCGAGGGTGACGAAGTTGCCCAGCGACTTGGCCATCTTCACCCCTCCCACCAGCAGGTGCTCGGCGTGCACCCAGTAGCGGACGAACTGGACGCCGGTCGCCGCCTCGGACTGGGCGATCTCGTTCTCGTGGTGGGGGAACTTGTTGTCCACCCCGCCGCAATGGATGTCGAAGGTCTCACCCAACTGGTCCATGGACATTGCCGAGCACTCCAGGTGCCAGCCCGGCCGGCCCCAGCCATACGGCGATGGCCAGGCGGCGAGGTCGCCCTTGCGGCCCGCCTTCCAGAGGGCGAAGTCGCGGACCTGCTCCTTGGCCTCGTACTCATCCTCGTCGACCCGCCCGCTGGCGCCCGAGCGCAGGCCGGCGGTGTCGAGGTGGCTCAGCTTCCCATACGCGGGGAAGGAGCTGATGCGGAAGTAGACCGAGCCGTCCCGGACGTAGGCGCTGCCCCGCTCCACCAGTCGGCTCACCAGGGTCAGCATCTGGGGGATGAACTTGGTGGCGCGGGGATAGCTGGCGGCGGGCTCCACCGCCAGCAGCTCCAGGTCCCGGAAGAAGGCGGCGATGAAGGGGGCGGTGTACTCCTCAAGGCTCCTACCCGCTTCGCTCGCCTTCTTGATGATCTTGTCGTCCACATCGGTGATGTTCATCACCTGGGTGACGACCAGCCCCTGGTGCTCCAGCTGGCGCCGCAGCAGGTCCTCAGCCAGGAAGGTGCGCAGGTTGCCGATCTGGGCTCGATCGTGCACCGTCGGACCGCAGGTGTACATGCCCGCCTTGCCGGGCGCCAAGGGGACAAACTCCTCCACCCGCTCCGACATCGAGTTGTACAGCCGCTGGGTCACGACCCCTCATGGTATTCGGCCACCTCGGGTCCGATCGGGGTGACCGAGGCCACTGCCAGGGCCGCCACCCCCTCACCCCTGCCCGTCAGCCCCAGGCCGTCGCTGGTCTTGAGCTTGACCGAGACCAGCCCGAGCGGGCAGCCGATGACCTCTGCGAGCACCTCCGCCATGCGGGCCCGATAGGGCTGAAGGCGGGGTTCCTGGGCCACCACGGTGGCGTCCACGCCACCGATGCGCAGCCCCGACTCCACAACCTTCTCGATCACCCGGGCGAGCAGCCCAACCGACGAGGCCCCGCGCCAGCGCTCGTCCTCAGGTGGGAAGTGCTCCCCCAGGTCACCGAGGCCCGCGGCCCCCAAGATCGCGTCGGCGACCGCGTGGAGCAGCACGTCCCCGTCGGAGTGCCCCACAAGCCCCACCGGGTGGTCGATGTCGACCCCGCCCAAACGAAGCGGGCCCGGCCCTCCGAATCGGTGGACGTCTAGGCCGAGGCCGACTCCGGGGTAGGGCCTCACCGCGACGCCCGGTCGGCGGACAGCAGCCAGGCGCGCAGCGCGATCAGGTCCTCGGTCCTGGTCACCTTGAGGTTGCGCGGATCGCCGGGGACGGCAGCCACCTGGTGGCCCAGGGCCAGCACCAGGGCGGCGTCATCGTCGGCCTCGAGCCCATCCCTGAGGGCGCTCCGGTGCGCCTCGAGGAGGAGCTCCCGGGAGAAGGCCTGGGGGGTCTGGATGGCCGCCAGGCGAGATCGGTCGAGCATCTCCTCAAGCAGCCCACCGGAGACCCGGGCCGTCGAGTCCGAGACCGCCACGCACGCCGTGGCCGCCCCCACCCGACGCGCCGCCGCAAGGACCCGGGCGGTCAGCTCCGAGGTCAGCCCCGGGCGAGCGCCGTCATGAACCAGGACCAAGTCCTGCGACCCAGCCTCCACTCCGAGACGCACGGAGTCCTGGCGCCGCTCGCCGCCCGCCACGCAGAGGCAGCCCAGGCGCGGCGCAACCTCGCTGCCGATCTCCATGACCCGGCGGTGGTCCCGAGGGTCGGAGACCACCACCAGTTCGCTGATCCCGCTGGCCGGGTCTCCCAGCGCCCTCAGCACCCACGCGAGGACCGGGCTGCCGCCCAGATCGGCCCAGAGCTTGGCGCCGCCGAAGCGCGTCCCACTCCCCGCCGCGGCCACGACAGCGGAGGCCCCGGACACCGAATCTGCTGCTCTCAGGGCTCTGACGGTCCTTCGAGGCGCGAGCGCCGCCTCGGCCGCCGGGAAACGACCGACGGTACACCGTCCGCATCCACCTGGGCGAAGACCATCCGCCCCGAGGCGGTCTGGATCACGCTGCGGACCGTGACCCCCACTCGCTCCCCCACCTGGTCCCGCCCCCCCTCGACCACGAGCATCGTCCCGTCATCCAGGTACCCGACCCCCTGGTCCTGCTCCCGGCCCTCCTTCACCACGTCGACCTCAACGCGCTCCCCAGCCACCATGGCCGGGCGCAGCGCCGTCGCCAACTGGTTGAGATTGAGCACAGAGATCCCAGCGATCTGGGCCACTCGGTCGAGGTTGAAGTCGACGGTGAGTATGGACACCCCCTGCTCCCGGGCGAAGCGGACTAGCCGATCGTCCACCTCGGGCATGGAGGGATAGTCGACGGTCGGGAAGTCGAGCTGCAGCCCGGGCAGGGAGCGCAACTCCTCCAGCATTGCGATGCCCCGTCGCCCCCGGGCCCGACGGATGGGATCACCGGAGTCGGCCACTGCCTGCAGCTCCTGGAGCACGAACTGGGGGATGAGCAGCTCGTACAGGCAGAACCCAGCCCGGGCCAGATCCAGGAGCCGGCCGTCGATGACGGCACTGGTGTCGACCACCACCCGGGCCAGGGGCGGACCTCCGGAGGCCATCGGCAGACCCAGCCGGGAAAGGTCCCGCCGCCGGCGCCGGCCCACGGACAGGCCCAGCGGCACCAGGACCGTGGCCACCAGCACGGCCACCACCCACCCGAGGCCGTAGGGAAGGCCGCTGGCGATCAGCGCCACGAGGGCGGCCATACCCAGGGCGACGATCACCCCCACCACGAGCCCCACCAGCTCGGAGAACGGCAGCGTGGCCAGCTGGTCCTCCGCCCAGAAGTAGGGACGGACGGTGAGGTTAGGAGCGAGGACGAAGCCCACCAGACAGCCGATCACCAACCCCGCGGCCACCGCGATCACATCGCCGGGCCACGCGTGGAGGGGTCCCTGGAGCCGCTGGATCAGGAGGGTGGCGTATAGGGTGCCCCCAACCGCCCCAACGCACATCCCGACGAGGCTGGCGATTCGGTCGGGACGGCGATGGGGCTCGTCGGGAAGCGAGCTTCCCCTGCGACCCGCTCCTCCGGAGGACTTCCCCTCCGGCGGCTCAGGCGGGGTTTCCGCCATCGCCGGCAGGGCCGCCCGTGGCTCCGGCGCCGGCGGGTTCCGCCGCCACGGCGGGAACCAGACTCGGCTCGTCGGGCGCGGGCGGTCCGGGCACAACATGGGTCCGGAGCTTGCCCTCCTCGACGTCGATGGTCACCAGGTCACCGAGTGAGAACTCGGTCCGCAGGAGCTCCTCGCTCAGCGGGTCCTCGATCTCGGTCTGGATCACCCGACGCAACGGCCGGGCGCCGTACACCTTGTCGAAACCCTGCTCCACCAGCGCCGCCTTGGCCTCGTCGGTGACCAGCAGGCTCAGCCCCTGGCGCTGGAGATGCTCGCGCACCCGCACCAGCATCAGGTCCACGATCCGCCGGCACTCCTCCTGGTCCAGCCGGTGGAAGACCACCACCGAGTCGACTCGGTTGAGGAACTCAGGTCGGAACGACCGCTTCAGCTCGTCGGTGATCCGCTCCCGCATCTTCACGTGCTCGGGGTCCTCGCCGGCGGCCGTGGGCACGCCGGTCTGGAAGCCCATGGAGACGTTGGACCCGACCCCCTGGATCCCCAGGTTGCTGGTCATGATGATGATGGTGTTGGCGAAGTTGACGATCTTGCCCTTGGCGTCCGTCAGCCGCCCGTCCTCCAGGATCTGCAGCAGCATGTTGAAGAAGTCGGGGTGCGCCTTCTCGATCTCATCGAAGAGCACGACGCTGTATGGGCGGCGCCGCACCGCCTCGGTGAGCTGACCGCCCTCGTCGTAGCCGACGTAGCCAGGAGGGGATCCCACCAGGCGAGCTGTGCTGTGCCGCTCGGCGAACTCCGACATGTCGAGGCGGATGAGGGCGTCCTCGCTGTCAAAGAGGAAGGCGGCGAGGCTCCGGGCCAGCTCGGTCTTGCCCACCCCGGTGGGGCCAAGGAAGATGAACGAGCCGATCGGCCGCCGCGGGTCCTTGAGGCCGGCCCGAGCCCGGCGCACGGCCTGGCAGACCACCTTGACGGCCTCCTGCTGGCCAATCAGACGCCGATGGATCTCGTCCTCCATGGCCAGCAGCCGCTTGGTCTCCGCCTCCACCAGCCGGCTGACCGGGACTCCGGTCCACGACGACACGATGTCAGCGATGTTGTTCTCGGTGACGGTGGCGACGGTCTGGCCGAGCTCGTCCCGCCAGGTCGCCTCGTCCTTCGCGTAGTCGGCCTTGAGCTGCTTCAACTCCTGGTCGATCCGGGTGGCGTCGTCCAGCTCGCGATTCTCGATCGCCTGGTCGCGCCGACCCTGCAGTGAGCGGATGTGCCGCTGGCGGGCGCGCAGCTCCGGAGGGGTGGTGGTGAGCTTCATCCGCACCCGGGCGCTGGCCTCGTCGATGAGGTCGATCGCCTTGTCGGGCCACGAACGGTCGCTCACGTACCGGCCCGAGAGCTCGGCGGCGGCCTGCAGCGCGTCGTTGGTGATGGTGACGCGGTGGTGCTTCTCATACAGCCCGCGCACCCCGGTGAGGATCTCGACCGTCTCTTCCAGCTTGGGCTCGTCGACGTAGACAGGCTGGAAGCGGCGCTCCAGGGCGGCGTCCTTCTCGATGTACTTGCGGTACTCGTTGAGGGTGGTGGCGCCGATGCACTGGATCTCGCCCCGGGCCAGCGCCGGCTTCAGGATGTTGGCGGCGTCGATCGCGCCCTCAGCGGCGCCCGCGCCCACCAGGGTGTGGAGCTCGTCGATGAAGAGGACGACCTCCTTGGAGGAGCGAATCTCGTCGAGGATCTTCTTCAGCCGTTCCTCAAACTCGCCCCGGTACTTGGTCCCGGCCACCAGGGCCCCCATGTCCAGGGTGAGGACCCGCTTGTTGGCCAGTGACTCCGGGATCTCCTGATGGATGATCGCCTGGGCCAGCCCCTCGGCGATCGCGGTCTTGCCCACGCCGGGCTCCCCGATCAGCGCCGGGTTGTTCTTGGTGCGCCGGGAGAGGATCTGCACCACCCGCTCGATCTCAACCTCACGTCCGATGACGGGGTCGAGCTGATCCTTCTCCGCAAGCTCGGTGAGATCGCGGCAGAACTGGTCCAGGAGCGGGGTCTTGGTGGTCTTCTTGTGCTCGGACCGGGGGTCGTCCTCCAGCCCCTGCTCGCGGAGGATCCCCTCCATCTCGCCCCGAACCTTCTCCAGGTTGGCGCCCAAGTCCTCCAGGACGTGGGCGGCGATGCCCTCACCCTCGATCAGCAGCCCCAGCAGCAGGTGCTCGGTGCCGACATAGGTGTTGTTCATCCGCTTCGCCTCTTCGAAGGCGATCTCGATGACCTTCTTCACCCGGGAGGTGGGGATGATCTGCTGGACGATCACCCGCTCGTTGCGGCCCAGCACCGACTCGATGGTGCTCCGCACCTTGTCGATCTCCACCCCGAGATTCGCCAGCACCTTGGCCGCCAGCCCGTCACCCTCGCGCAGCAGCCCCAGCAACAGGTGCTCGGTGCCGATGTAGGAGTGGTGCGACTTCTCCGCCTCATCCTGAGCCAGGGTGAGGACCTTCTTGGCCTTCTCGGTGAATCTCTCAAACGGATACACGGAACATCTCCTCGACCCCGGCTGGGGCATGGTTCGACAGCCATCGCTGCCGAGCCTGGAATGGAACGGGTCTGGGGCGGGCCGCCGTGTCGATCACAAGCGCATTATGCCCAATCCGGCCCCACCGAACCCTGGAGGGACGTCAAGAGCCGATCTCGGTCCGACTTCAGCCTCGTCACGCCCTCCGGGGGAGGCCGTCGGCCCAGGGGGCTCGCACCGGCTTGGCCGCGGTGCCGGCGCGCTGACAGCACGACCTCCCGGCCCCAGCCCGAGCCGGGGTGAGGGACTCCTCGCCGCACTCACCAGAGAACCCGTGGTGCCCCATGGCGTCCGACCGGATGGGCCCGCTCCCAAATGGCGACTCCCACCGGCCTCACCCGCCCCGAGCTCATCCGGATGGGTGCCGTTCCGGGTGGCCACGGAAGGCGCGCCACGCGTGGCCATCTCGCGAACCGAGAGGCTCGACCCAGCCGGGGGACCGCCGACGGAGCGAGGTGACGGGCACTGCACCGGACCTGCCATCCATCGATCCGGCTCGGTCTGCCCGCAAAGGTCCGGCCAGCCGCCTACTCCTCCTCGGAGTCGTCCTCCTCGGGATCGGCGCTGGCGGGGGCCTCGAGCTCGGCGGTGGGCGAACCCTCGTCCTCGGCCTCCAGCTCGGCTGCAGCCGATTCCGGGGCCAGAGACGGTACGACCTCGGCCACGGCGCTGTCAGCGGCGTCAGCCTCCCCCACCGGCTCGAGCTCGTCGACGTCGTCACCCGGCACGTAGTCCGCGGCGGCCGAGTACTGCCCGTCGGCAGCCTCCGCCTCTCCGGCCAGATGGTCGGGGCGGGGTAGCAGCTGACGGTAGGAGAGCGAGATGCGCCTCCGGCTGCGATCCGCCTGGAGCACCACCACCCGGATCTTGTCGCCCACCCGCAGCACGTCCTCGGTGCGCTCGACGTGGTCCCAGGAGAGCTCGCTGATGTGAAGCAATCCCTCGACTCCGTCGGCGATCTGCAGGAAGGCGCCGTACTTCTTGGTCTTGGTCACCGCCCCCTCGATGATCGTCCCGGGTGGGAAGCGGGCCTCGATGCTGTCCCAGGGGTCGTCGCTCATCTGGCGCAGGGAGAGGGAGATTCGGGAGAGCTCCGGGTCCAGCTTGATCACCTTGACAGTGACCTCGTCGCCCACGGCCAGCATGTCGGAGACGTTGCTGACCCGGTCCCAGGAGAGCTCGCTGATGTGGATCAGCCCATCGGCGCCCCCCAAGTTCACGAAGGCTCCGTAGGAGGTGAGGCCGCTGACCTTGCCACTGACCACGTCGCCCACCACCAGGCGCTCGAAGAGCTCTTCGCGCTGGCGGGCCCGGTCCTCGTCCTGGGCCGCCCGCTGGCTGACGATCAGCCGGTTGCGCTTGCGATTGACCTCCAGGATCTTGACCATGATCCGCTCGCCAACCAGGTCGACCAGGTTGCCGGAATGGGTCCGGGCCACCTGGGAGCTGGGCAGGAAGCCCCGCAGGCCCATGATGTTGACGATCAGGCCACCCTTGTTCTGCTCCTTGACCTCGGCCTCCACACCCTCGCCGGTGCCCTCCTTCTCGGCGGCCTTGGCCCAGATCCCCTCGGCGCGGGCCCGGCGCAGGCTCAGCACCACGTTGCCGTCCTCGTTCTCTGACTGCAGGACGTAGACCTTGACGTTGTCGCCAGGCTGGAGAATCACGGGCTCCTCAGCCCGCCCGGTGAGCTCGCGGTTGGAGATCACTCCCTCCGACTTGGCCCCGATGTCAACCAGGACCTCATCGGGGTCCACCCGTACCACCGTGCCGTCGACGATGTCGCCGTAGGTGAGGGTGCGGATCGAGTCGGCGCTGGTCCGCAGATACTCCTCCATGGAGCTGAACGTGATCTGCTCCGCGGGGGGCGCGTCAGTGGCGAGATCGGTCAAGGGACTCGGTGGTCCTCCGCAGGGTGAACAAGAGCCTCCGGAACTGGAGTCCCGGTGCGGGCGAGAGTATATCAGCCACCGCCCGCCCCGACGCCGGAGGCGCTTCGACCGCCAAGCCGCGCCGTGGCAAACTTGTGGGAGCGGACCGGAGCCGCCCCCCGTCACAGGAGCCCTCACTTGCCAACCATCCCAGCCAGCACCGCGTACGAGTACCGCGAGCTCGAGTCCCTGGAGGAGGTGAACCGCCTCGGCTCCGAGGGTTTTGACCTCTTTCAGGCAGTGGCCGTGGGGTCCTCGCTGCGCTACCTGGTCCGACGGGTGAAGGACTCGGACGACGCCCGCAGGGCCGGCTTCAGCGCTCCGCCCCCCGACTGATCCCCCGCTCTCCGCTCCCGGTCCTCCGGCCGCCAAGAGCTGGGCAACGCCCAGCCCCCCTACATCCCGGCCGCGGTGGGGGCTTCCTCCTCGACCTGGCGGATCAGCTCGTCCATCTCGGCGCGGTCCATCGCCTCCACCTGGATCAGATGGTCGGCGAGCGCCTGGAGCGTGCCCCGGCGCAGGGTGAGCACCTTCTTGGCGGTGAGGTAGGCGTTGTCCACCAGGGAGTGGACCTCCTGGTCGATCTCCCCGGCAACCTCCTCTGAGTAGTTGCGCTGCTCCCCGAGGTCCCGGCCCAGGAAGACCAGCTCCTCCTTGGTGCCGAACGCCAGCGGGCCGAGCTTCTCGCTCATCCCCCACTCGGTCACCATCCGGCGGGCCAGCTTGGTGGCCTTGCCGATGTCGTCGGAGGCACCGGTGGTGATGTTGGCGTCGCCAAGCAGCAGCTCCTCGGCCACCCGACCGCCGAGGATCCCGGCCAGCTGATCGGTGAGCTCCGCCTTGCTCACCAGCACCTTGTCGTGCTCCGGGACCTGCATCGTCCAGCCGAGGGCCATGCCCCGGCTGACGATGCTGATCTTGTAGGGAGGATCGCAGTGGGGCAGACTGCGCATCACCAGGGCGTGGCCCATCTCGTGATAGGCGATCACCACCTTCTCCTCGTCGGAGATCAGCCGCGACTTGCGTTCCGGGCCGGCGATCACCCGGGCGATCGCCTCCTCCAGCTCCTGCATGGCGATCACCTTGTGGTTCTGCCGAGCCGCCAGGATGGCCGCCTCGTTGATCAGGTTGGCCAGGTCGGCGCCGCTGAAGCCGACCGTCTGGCGAGCCAGGACGGTGAGGTCAACGCTGGTGTCCAACGGCTTGTTGCGGGCATGGACCTTGAGGATCGCCTCTCTTCCCCTGATGTCCGGCCGGTCCAGGGTCACATGGCGGTCGAACCGCCCGGGACGCAGCAGGGCCGGGTCGAGGACGTCGGGACGGTTGGTGGCGGCGATCACGATCACATGGGTGTTGGTCTCGAAGCCGTCCATCTCCACCAGGAGTTGGTTCAGGGTCTGCTCGCGCTCGTCGTGGCCCCCGCCCAGGCCGGCCCCGCGCTGCCGTCCGACCGCGTCGATCTCGTCGACGAACACGATGCATGGGCTGTTCTTCTTGGCCTGGTCGAAGAGGTCGCGGACCCGCGACGCGCCCACCCCGACGAACATCTCCACGAACTCCGAGCCGGAGATGCTGAAGAAGGGGACCCCGGCCTCACCGGCCACGGCCTTGCTCAGCAGGGTCTTGCCCGCCCCGGGGGGGCCCACCATCAGGACGCCCTTGGGGATGCGCGCCCCCAGCGAGGTGAAGCGGTCGGGGTACTTGAGGAACTCGACGATCTCGGTCAGCTCCTGCTTGGCCTCATCCACCCCGGCCACGTCGGCGAAGGTGACCTGGGGCTTGTCGCCGGCCACCAACCGCGCCCGGCTGCGGCCGAAGGAGAGCGCCTGGTTGTTGCCCGACTGGCTCTGGCGCATCATGAACCAGAGGAACACCAGCACCACCAAGACGATGATGACGTTGGGGAGGATTACGCTCAGGAGCAAGTTGTTGCTGCTCGAGGTCTGATAGCTGTAGTTGGTGAATCCATAGCGCTCAAAGAGGGTGCCGGGGTCGGTCCCCTCGGTCACCGACTGGTACTCCTTGCCGGTGGTGGTCCACCACTGGACCGGCGAGCCGCCGTTGAGGACCTGGGTCCGGTGACTGGGGTTGCTGCTGATTATGGGGTCACCGGCCGGAATCGTCTTGCCCTGGGTCTGCAGCTGGTAGTTGGCCAGCGCCTGCTGGAGGGTCCCGGCGGGCGCCGATGGCACGCTGGGCCCCGGCGCCATGTGGAAGGCCAGGAGGGCGATGGCCAGGATGGCGGCGAAGATGACCACATAGGCGACGGCACGGCGCTGCGCGGGCATGGCCAGATTGTATCCGCAACCGTCTCCGGCCCTTGGTCGCGGCTTCCGAAGCAGCGGCAGCACCCACGCCGGCGCCGCCCGGTGGCGGTACCTGGATTCGAACCAGGGACACCTCGGTTATGAGCCGAGCGCTCTAACCCCTGAGCTATACCGCCGAGGCTGCGACAGGATCAGCCGGGGGAGCGTTGCGGCGCCAAGACTCGAACTTGGGACCTTCGGGTTATGAGCCCGACGAGCTGCCACTGCTCCACGCCGCAGGGGCAGTGTACTACTACCGACGAGGAGGGGCGTCAAGGACGCGAACCGATTAAGGGTCACCAGCGCCCGAGGACGAGCCCCGGACCACGGCCGGGGGTTGATCCGAACCCGAAGTCCGGCGGTGGAGCCCCGGGCGGGAAGGCGCGGCCAGCCGCCCCCTCAGAAGCGCAGGGCTCGCCAGGAGGCGCCGCCATCGCTGGTGGTCCAAAGCTCGGAGCCGGCGCCCAGCCACCTGCCCACCGTCGGGCTCTCGAATCCGAGGAACTGAGGAACCGGCCCGCTTCCACTCCTCACGCGCAGGAGCACCCGCCAGTTCCGGCCCGAGTCTCGGCTCGTCACCAGCTCAGTGCCTCCCACCGCGGCGAAGAGGTCCTGGGGGCTGGTCAGGGCCAACTCCGAGTAAGAGGCTCCGGCGTGCGGCAGCGGCCGCAGCGGCCCGAAGGTGGCCCCGGCGTCGGTCGACACCGTGACCGCGTCCCTCCCCTTGCCCGACCGGGGGGCGCAGAGCGCGGCCAGCACCCCGCCGGGCGCGGCGGAGAAGAGGGTCGAGATGTAGGCGGGAGTGGACACCGAGCAGGGATCGGCCAGCCCCGTCCAGCTCGCCCCGGCATCGCTGGAGACGAACAGCTGGGCCGGCTGGCTCCCCGGGCCCGAGGCCGGATCGCCAAGGAAGGCAACGTACAGGTACTCGGGACCCTGGTGCAGGAGCACCACGCCTGCGTGGTTCACCGCCATCGGCGGGCGGAGGACGCTCCGCCAGCTGCTCTGGCCCACGCTGGCTACGTCCACCGACCAATCGCAGGGACCCGGACAGCCCTCCTTGGAGAAGCTGACCCGCACCGCGGTCCCGGCGGCCAGCTTGATGGCGCTGGCCAGCTGGCCGGGCGGCGAGGTCCAGGACAGCCCACCGTTGGCGGTGACCAGGTAGGGACCGCCATCGGCGGTGAAGGCATATCCCACGTCGGGATTGGCGAACCGGATGGAGCTCACCTCGGGCAGTCCGGCGGGGCATCCCACCGGTGCCGCCTCCGCGAGGCATCCGTGCAGGTCACTCACGGTCACCCACTGGCGGCCGCCGTCGGTGGTCTCCAGGACTGTGGCGCAGCGCTGGCCGCCGCACCCCGGCTCCACCCCCAGCGCCCACCCCTGCGAGCTGCTGATCCAGGTGAGGTCCACGGCCTGGAACCCCCTGGGCGCGCTCCCCGGCATCGGTGCCAGGGGCTGGTTGGCGGGCTCGGCGGCGGCCGCGGTGCGGTGGGCGGGGCTTCCCAGGGCGCCGCAGCCCGCCAGCACCACACCCGAGAGGATCACACCCAGCAGCCGCGAACTCAGCACTGAGAGTGGAACGGTAGCGGGTCGGGCGAGGGTACGGCGACCTTGGGAATGGGTTCAGCCCGCTACGGGGCCGCCTGGACCCCGGCGAGCATCTGGCTCACCACCTGGGCCGCCTTCTGCACCCCGGCCTGAGCGGGCCCAGGACCCGCCGCCGCCACCGCGCTCTCGATCACGTACACGCTCTCCCCCGACCCGGAGAGGCCATCAGCCCGGGCCAGCTCGGACTGCCACTGGGAAGAGCCCGCCACCGCCACCTCCTGGCGCTGGGCGGCGACCTGGCTCTGAAGCGCCTGAGCCTGGGACTGCAGTTGGACCAGCTGCCTCCCCAGGGCCTGGTCGGAGCGGTAGGTGGAGAGGGCCGCGGCCGAGATTGCACCCGCCACCAACAGTGCCCCCAGCATCAGCAGCTGCCAGGCCGCCAGGGAGTGCGAACGGCGGAAGAGGATCCAGCGGATGCGCGCCTCGCGCACCAGCCCCGTGGCGGGACCGTCTCCGTCAGCTCGAATTTGATGGAACGTGGGGTGAAGCTCGGCTGCAGGGGTGACGGGCGGGAGCCCGCCGGATGGACCGAAGTATAGAGACCCCGGGCACCGGTGGTGGGTGAGTTTGATTCCGTCGGTCGCACGGGTCGGACATCGGGGCCCTGAGCGCGGACGCGGTCCACCCGACCATGGTCTCCAGGCGGGGCGTTTCCGTTCGTCATCGAAGGAGGCAGCCGTCAGGCATGCCGTTGTTCATGCGGTTACCAGCACCGACCGCTCCGCGGCCGAGGGTGATCTTGACCGGATCGTCTCGGGAGTCGCTGGCATGCCCGGCTTTGTCGCTGTCTACTGGGTGGCAAGCCCAGCGGATGCGGGTGTGGCGACCGTCATATTCGATTCCGAGGAGGCCGCCACGGGCTTCGCCAGCTTCTTGCCGAGCGCGCCTGCCGAGGCTGGCGTGACGCTCGATCGAGAGAGGATCGAAGTTGGCCGAGTCATGGCGCACACCTAGCTCAGGCGGACCCACCACCCCGGCCCCGCTGTGCGGCGAGGTCGGAGAACCTCCCCGGCTCGCCCCCTCCAGAGGCGCCGGACTCAGCCCTGCTCCAGCTCCGACTGCCGGTACAGCCGCGATCGCCGCTGGGCCTCCGAGCGCAGCGCCAGCTCCGAATTGCAGCCCAGCCGGGAGCACTCCGCCACCACCGCCCAGAGGAGCCGGCCGGCAACTTCCCCGGCCAGCTCGTCTCCCGGCGCCAGGCTGGCCAGCCGCTCTGCCAGCTGCGCGGCGGGCCCGCCGTCGGCCCCGAGGCCGGCCGACCCGGAGACGCCGCGCGCCGCCCTCCGCTGCACCGAGGCGGCCAGCAGGAGCGCCGGGAGGGAGGAGGGCACCCCGTCCAGCGCTGAGGTTCGTTCCGGCTTCTCCTGGCGCTTCAGGTGCTCCCAGCTGCGGAGGAGCTCGCCCTC
>DAHUYV010000081.1 GCA_027306885.1 Candidatus Dormiibacterota bacterium | reverse complement strand
CGGATCAGAGCTGGAGGGACTTGGGGACCAGGAACTCCTCTATCCCCTGGCGTCCGAACTCGCGCCCGTACCCCGATTGGCGAACGCCGCCAAATGGGGCGACCGTGCTGAAGGCTCCGCCGTTGACCTCCACTGTGCCGGCGCGCAGTCGACGGGCGAACTCGATGGCCCGTTCCTTCTGGCCCCCCCACACCGCGGCAGCCAGTCCGTACGGGGTTCCGTTGGCGATCTCCACCGCCTGGTCCTCATCGTCATACCCGATGATGCAGAGCACCGGCCCGAATATCTCCTCCTGGGCGATGGTCATCTGGGGATCGACATCGCTGAACACGGTGGGCAGGACGTAGAAGCCCCGCTCCCAACCGGGTGGTACGTCCGGTCCCCCGGTGAGGAGACGTGCTCCCTCGTCAAGGCCGCGGCGGATGTAGCCGCGGACACGTTCCAGTTGGGTCTGCGAGGCCAGGGGCCCGAGCCTTGTGCCCTCTTCCAGGGGGTCGCCCGGGGGAAGCTTGGCGGCGGTGGCCACCGCCACCGCCTCCGCCTCCGCCAGCCGGGTCTTGGGGACCAGCAGTCGAGTGAGGGCGGTGCAGGTCTGGCCGGAGTTGAGGAAGGCGTTGTACACAGCGAACTTGGCCGCGGTGGCGAGGTCGGCGTCCTCCAGGGCGACGCTGGCGGACTTGCCTCCCAGTTCCATGGTGAGCGGCCGGACCAGGGCTGCGGCCAGCTCCGCGATCCGCCGCCCGGCGCGGGTGGAGCCGGTGAAGGAGAGCTTGTCGACCAGGGGGTGAGTCACCAGCGCCTCCCCGGCGGTTTCCCCGCGACCCACCAGGACGTTGAAGACCCCCCGGGGAAGGCGGACCTCATCGGCCACCTCCGCCAGGAGCAGGGCGGTGAGCGGGGCCACCTCGCTGGCCTTGAGGACGACGGTGCATCCCGCGGCCAACGCCGCTGCGAGCTTGGCCACCACCTGCTGCAGCGGGTAGTTCCAGGGGGTGATCGCACCGACGACGCCGACCGGCTCCCGGACCACCAGGCAGTTGCCGATGGTCTCCTCGAAGGACAGCTCTCGGAGAGCGGCCTCGGTGTGCTCCAGGATGGCGATGGGGTTGCCGACCTGGATCGCCCGCGAGTGCCGGATCGGGGTCCCGACCTCACGGGTTATCGAGCGGGCGAACTCCTCGGCGCGCCGCTCGATACCCCGCCGCACCGCATCCAGCAGGTCGGCCCGAGATGATGGCTCGGTGGCAGCCCATCCGGGCTGGGCGGCCACGGCGGCCAGCACCGCCTCGTCCACGTCGGCGGCGCCCGCGTCCGCGACCTCGGCCAAAAGCGCGCCGGTCGCCGCTTCGACGACCGGAAGCCGCTTGCTGCCCCGGGGGTCAACGAACTCACCCCCGATGTAGAGCTGGCCGGCGCGGCCCGACTCGAGGCCGAGGTCCGAGGGGGTCACCTGGGGCCCCTGCCCAACCGGGGAGCCGACGGCGCCACCGCCCGATCGGCCAGGTCCTGGGACTGCAGCTCGCCAAGGTGCCGAAGGCGCGACATCGCCCGCAGTGTAGCAACGGTCTCCGGAGCTCGGCCCGGGCCGTAGAATGGCGGTGTAACGGGGAGGCGCTCAGCAATGCCGCAGCTCCAGGTGACGACCGCGGATAGGGCCACTTTTCCGCCGCCAGTCGGCGAGGTCGAGGTCGGCCAGCGGGGGAGCGGGATGCCTTGAGCGGGGAGCGTCAGCTCGCCCCATGGCTCAACTCCGGGACCGTCGAGACCGTAGGTCGGGTCGTGCCCGCCGGGCGGGCGGAGCCGGCCCGGCGCGTCCGCCTCAGCTTCGAGGACCGTCGCCAGCAGCTCCTTCAGGCCTGCCTCGTGGCCTTCACCTCCAGGGGGCTGGAGCTGACCACGATGGACACCATCGCCGCGCAGGCCGGGGTGAGCAAGCCTCTGGTCTACCGGCACTTTCCCAACCGCTTCGAGGCGCTCCTGGCGGTCGTGGACCAGCAGAGTGAGGAACTGCTGGCCGTTCTGGACCTCGAGGCGTCTCCGCCGCTGAGCGACCTGATCCTCGCCTACCTCACGTTTGCTTCGGGGTCGCCGGCCGGCTTCCGACTTCTGTTTCAGATGGTGGACGGGAGCCCCGGCCCGGCGCGGCGCCGTCTGCAGGCCGTGCGTGCTCAGCTGGAGGACGCTGTGCTGTCAGCCACCCTGAGGGACGCCGGTGCGGATGCCGTCACCGCGAACGCCGCCCGCAGCGCCGGACTGGGGCCACTGCTGGTCTCCATCCTGGAAGGGGTGGCGGGAGCCCTTCGTGAGGGCGACGATCCGGCGCCTCGGGCCCGCGCGGTGAGGCAGCTCCTGGACCCGCGCTGGGTTCTGGCCTCGCTGCTGTCGGGTCCTGAGCTGCGCCCCGATGCGCGAGCGGTGGCACCCCCGCTGCACGCTTGACTCGGGCCATCACGGAGCTTCCCCAGCCCAGTCGCCCCACCCGGCTGACTGGAGGCCCGGGCTCGGGAAAGACCACAGCGTTGGCCGCCCTGGTGGCGGCTCGGCTCCGCGCCGGCGCGGACCCCACGCGCGTCGTGGTCGTGACCCCCAGTCACTCCGCGGGGTCGGCGTTTGAGGCTCGTCTCGACCTGCTCCTGCCCGGCCTGTACCGCCCGCCACGAATCCTCACCCATGAGCGATTGGCGGGTTGGATACTTGATACCGACCCCCACGGTGACCGGCGGGAGCTCCGCCGGGTGGGGGAGTGGGTGGCGATGGACGCGGCCCTGGAGCGCTCGCGGTCTGCGCTCCGCCGCCTGTTGCCGCTGGCCCATGAGCCCGGCTGTGTCGATGACCTCCTCGCCCTCTGTGGAGCTTTCAAACAGGCCTTGGTGGGCCCGGCTCTGCTCGCCCAGCGCCTGGCCGATGAGCGGGGGGTCCTGGCTGAGATCACCGTGGTGGCCGCCCGCTACCAGACGGTGCTGGAGGAGATGGGGGCCCGAGACACCAAGGACCTGGCCGGGGACGCCCTGACGTTGTTGCAGGCGGACCCACGGGCCCGGCATCACTGGGCCGATCTGCTGGTGGTGGACCAGGCCGAGGACCTGAGCCCTGCCCAGTGGTATCTCATCAGAGAGCTGATCGGCCGGCTCACCGAACCGCACGCCGCGGTCGTGGCCGGGGACCCCACAGTGGCGCTGACCGAATTCGCGGGCCCGAGCCCGCGATGCTTCGAGGAGCTTTTCCCGCGCGAGCTCCGCCCCGAGGAGTGGCACCTTGGCAACCGGCCCAGCTCCCTCTCCGAGATGGTGGCGGACCGCTGGGGCCTGGCTTCGCCTGACCTCGGCGCGTCACTGCGGGTGGCCTCAGTGGCGCCGGCTCCCGAGGTGCGCCTCTGGCGAGCCCCGGACGAAGCTGACGAGGCCTTCGCGGTGGCTCGGGAGATCCGGCTGGCCCGACTCGAAGGGGAGATCGAGTACGACCAGGTTGCCGTCCTGGTGGCCCGGGCGGGGGCTCAGATGGCCGCCGTCCGCCAGGCCCTCGCCGGTGTCGGCGTGCCCTTTCGAATTGAGAGGACCCGTTGGTCGGAGAGCTTGGTGGCGCGCCAGGTCACCAGCTGGCTCGCCGCCCTCTGTGCTCCCCACGACGAGGCGCTGGTTTTGCGAATCCTCACCGATGGACCATCGGCGCCCAGCCTCAGGGCGGTGGACCGGTTGCGGAGAAGCGCCGCTCGTGAGCGCCGCTCCGTGGCGGCGGCGCTGCGCACCTGGGACGGTGACCTGGAGGATCCGGCCGGTGAACTGGCGTCCCGGGCCCGACTTTGGCGCGACCTGGGAGGAGGAGACCCGGGCCTGGCGGCTCGGCGGCTGGACACTTCGGGACTGCTGGCTCTGCTCGGGTCGCTGGAGCTCCGGCTTGGACTCGCCCGTCTGGCGCTCCAGGACTGCGAGGCCGCGGCGGCCCTGGCACGGTTGAACCTGGCGGCTCAGGATGCCGGTGGTGCCCGGGAGGCGCTGAGGCTGGCCGACGCCACGCTGACCGAGTGGCTGCAACTTCTGACCCGGGCGGTGCGGAGGTCGGGGTGGGACGCTGAGCGGCGCCCGGCCCCGGATCGTCCAGAGGTCTCGGTCCTCAGCCTCAGCCAGGCCAAGGGTCGGCACTGGCGGCGGGTCTTCCTAGTGGGCGTGGCTGAGGGCCTCTTGCCCGGACCGGCAGCCCGGACCGGTTTGCTCAGCCCCGAGGACAGCCAGCGCCTGGTCGAGCTGGTCCCGGAGATGGAGGAGGTGCTGGGGCCGGGGGATGATCGTCTGGACCGGGAGCGCCACCGGCTGCTTCTGGGTATCAGCCGGGCCGATCAGCAGCTGACCGTCTCCTGGGCTCTGCGGTACGGGGAGCGGCCGGTCGAGGGAACCCCTTTCGGGCGGGCGCTTGAAGAGCTGGTCGGAGGGGCCGTTGAGGCTCCGCTGGCATTGGACGTGACCGAGTCGGACTGCCTCTCCACGCTGGCCGGGGCGCTCGCTGGCAACGGGACCCCACCTTCGACGGGATGGGCACCGCCGGGGGCGCTGGAGTTGGCGGCCCAGCTCTCCCCATGGGACCCGGTCGCGGCGTCCATCGCCGGGCCTTCCTCCCGCCTCAGCGCGAGCAGCCTGAGGCGGTGGCTGGCGTGCCCGCGCCTCTACCACTTTCACCGTCTGCGCGTGACCGAGCCCGAGAGTCGGGAGATGGTCCAGGGGACCGCGGCCCACACGCTCCTGGAGCGAATGTACCGCGACGGCGACACCAAAGCCCTGGGTGGGGAGGAATTCGCTGCGGCGGCGGGGACGCTGATCCGGGCTGAGATCCTCCCCTGGGTGCGCGAGCGGCTGCTCGATCCCCTCGAGGTGCTGGCCGTCGAGATTTGGCTGCGAGCCCTGCTGTTCCGGTGGGTGCAACGGATCGTCGATCCGGGCCCGGCTCTAGTCGGGAGCCCTCTAGCCCACGAGGTCGGGTTCGCCGTACCTCGGCGTGGATACGAGCTGGTGGGCCGAATCGACGCGGTCTGGAGGGGCCCCTCGGGGGAGCTGGAGGTGGTGGACTACAAGACCGGGGCCGGGCCGCCCACTTCCCGGGACCGACTGATGGCCCACCTGTTGGGCGACGACGCCGGGCCCCCGCAGGACTGGCAGCTCGCCATCTATCAGCTGGCGGCGCGCTCGGGCGCGCTGGCCCAGCTTCTGGGGGAGGCGCGCCCGGTGGCGGTGCGCAACTGGTACCTGGGTCAGGACCCATCGTCACGGTTCAAGGTCGGGCTGGCTGCCCGCGGGTTCCTGGTCGGCCCAGAGGGCACCAAGGTGGGATGGTCGGATGCGCTGCTGACGCCCGAGGCGGAGGCCGAGTTCGAGGCCCTGCTGGATCGCGAGGCCGCCGAATTGGCGCAGGGGGCCTTCCCCGCACTGCCGCGCCACGACGAGGGCACCTGCCTTTCCGACCAGGGTTGCCCCTGGGGCGCCTGCTGCGACGGCGCCGGAAGCGCGGGCTGGGACTGGCGGGAGGTTAGGTGACCGCCGAACTTCGGGAGCGGTTGCTGGCCGAGCTCAGCCCGGCTCAGCGTGACGTGGTCGACCAGCTTCGCCGCGGGCCGGTGAAGGTGGTGGCCGCCGCGGGGAGCGGCAAGACCAAAACGATGGCGACGCTCTATGCGCTCGCGGTCCTGGACGGGACCAAGCCCAGCCAGATCTTGGCCGTGACCTTCACCGAGCGGGGAGCCGCGGAGCTTCGCGAGCGGGTGGCCGCCACCATGGCCGGCAGCGAGGGCCGGGACGACCCGCTGGAGAAGGCCTGGATCGGCACCTTCCACCGGCTGATGAGGCGCCTTCTCGCGGAGCGCTGGTACGACTCCCAGGTGCCGCCGGATCTTGAGCTTCTCGATGAGGTTGGCGCCCAGCTGCTCCTGCAGGAGGCGGCGGCGGAGGTGGGTGCGCGGGTCGCCACAGGTGGGCGCCGGGCGGTGCCTCCGGGCGGGCGGGCAGCCGACCTGCTGGCGGTGGTGCGGGGAGCGCCCGAGGCGGTGGCGAGGCTGAGGTCCACCTCTCTCGAACCGGGGGAGTGCCGGCGCCTCTCCTCGGCCGCCTACCGCAGCTTCGAGGAGGCGGGGGACCCGGCCGAGGAGCTGTCCTGGCACAACTTCGGGCTCGAGGTGACGATCGCCGTCTGGGAGGCATACGAGGAGCGGCTTCGCCGTGGCTCGGCCACCGACTTCGACGGCCTCCTCCGTTCCGCCCTCCGGGCGCTGCGGTCGTCCCCTTCCCTGGCCGGCTGGACCCGAGCCGCCTTCCGGCTGCTCATCGTGGACGAATACCAGGACACCAGTCCCATTCAGGACCGGCTCCTCGCCGAGCTCTGCGGTCCGCACCGGGAGCGGATGTTTGTGGTCGGGGATCCGCGCCAGTCCATCTTCGCCTTCCGCGATGCCCAGCCCGGAGTCATGGCGCAGAACGAGGGGAGGGTCTTCACCCTCCCTCGAAACCACCGCTCTCTGGAGCCGATCCTCTCCGCCGCGGACCACGTGATTCAGGGCGACCCCCGGTTTGCCGAAGACGCCGGCCTGGAGGTGGACCGCGCCTCGCCGCTGGGGCACCCGGTGCTCTTGGGCCTGGCCTCCAGCGCCGTGGAGGAGGCGAAGGGGATAGCCGAGTTCATTTGGCGGCTGAGCCGCCAGGGGATCACCCATCTCGACGGGACTCGCCAGCAGGTGGGGTTCGGCGAGATGGCGGTACTGGCTCCCACCCTGCGCCGGGTGGGGCCGCCGCTCGAGGAGGAGTTGCGGAGGCGCGGGATCCCGTTCCAGACCGCCTCCGGGGGGCTGATGGAGCGTCCCGAGGTAAAGGACGCGGTGGCGCTGCTCCGGGCGGCCGTAAACCCCGACGATGGCAGGGCCTGGATCCGGGTCCTTCAGAGTCCGTTCGTGCGGGTGTCGGACCGGGATCTGGCGCTGCTGTTGGGGGCGCCTCGAAGCAGCGATGAGTCGGTGCCCCACCGACTCGAGAGGTCGCAGAGCGAGCCGTCCACGGATCTGCCGACCGCCACCCAAGCGAGGGTGGCGGTGGTGGCCGCCCTCCGGGAGGAGTGCCGGCAGCGGGCCCGGACCCGTGGCGCCAGCGAGATGTTGTCCCTCTTACTGGAACGGGCTGGCGTGCGCCGCTATCATGACGCCCGGTCCCGGGCGGGTGATCCCGAAGGCGCGAGGGCGCTGGCGTCGTTGCAGGAGCTCAACCGGATCGCGCTGGCGGCGGAGGCGGGGGGCCGGTTCGTGCCGGTGAGGGAGCTGCTGGACAGGCTCGCGCTCCTGGAGACGGGCCGTGGTCGGCAGGAGCCCGCGCCCGCGGGTACCGGCTCCCAGGTCACCCTCAGCACGATCCATCGGGCGAAGGGGCTGGAGTGGTCGGTCGTGGTGCTGGCCGACTGCCGTCCCCTCCGCCCCCGAGGCCTGCCCCGGGTCCTCTGGGACCGACAGGCAGAGGCGTTGATCGTGACCGGGCTGGGCGGAAAGCCCACCGAGGCCCGGCGACGCTGGGATCTCACCAGCGACGCGGCCGTCGAGAGAGAGGAGCGGACCCGGCTGATCTACGTGGCGATGACCAGGGCCCGGGACCTCCTGGCGGTGACGACGAGCAGGAGCGGGGTGGCCCATCCCGGTCCGACCCTCTCTGAGCAGCGAGAGCAGCTCTGGCAGGGCGCCAAGCACGATGGCGAGTATGCCCGGCTGCTGTTGGCGCTGGCCGGGGGCAAGCCCTGGGTGGCGGAGCTTCCTGGGTTCCCCGATCGGGTCTCCCTTCCCTGGGGAGACCTCGACATCCCTACCCCTGCCGAAGGACCCATCACGGGCCCGGACCTCGGCCGGCTCGCGGAGCGCTGGCGGCAGGTGGCGAGCCTTCCGATGGCGGGCCGGGAACCAGGGGAGAGGCCACCAGCGCAGCTGAGCTACAGCGCTCTGGCCACCCTCGACAGCTGCCCGAGGCAGTTCTGGTTCGAGCACGTGGCGGGGTTCCGGCCACCGGACGAGCATGCCGGGGCGGGGGAAGGTGCTCGCGGATCCCTCGGTCAGGGGCGCCAGCTGGCTCTTGAGATGGGGTCGGCGGTGCATGCCGTCCTGGAGCGGCTGCATCGAGCTCACCCGGAGCGTGCGCCTCTGCCGGTCGAGTTGGAGCGCGAGTTGCGAGGGATCCCCGTGGAGCTCCACCTTGGTGACCTGCGGGCGATGCTCGGGCGGTACGCCGAGCTCGAGGTGGCCTCCCTGCCCACCCTGGGTGTGGAGGTGCCCTTCCGCTGGCGGAGCTGGGCCGGCCAGGGGATCCCACCGCTGGTGGGTTCCATCGACCGGGTGGCCATCCTGGGCGACGGCGGGCTCCTGGCTCTGGACTACAAGACGGACACCGAGGTGGCGCGGGAAGTGACGACCCAGCACAAGCGCCAGCTGGCGCTGTACGCCCTGGCGTTGGAGCAGGGGCTGCTCGACCCGCCGCGACCGGTGCGTGCCGCCCTGGTGCTGCTGCGCACCGGCGAGGTCCGGGACGTCGACACGTCAGGCGTCGCCAAGGCCTCGGCGTTGGCGTGGGCCACCAGCCTGGCGAAGGCTGCGGCGGACCCGGACCGCCTCAGCGCGCTCGGCCGCGACGGGTTGCCCTGCGGGACCTGCCCCTTCAGCTGGTTCTGTCCCGAACGAAACGGCGAGCAGCAGCCCGTCCTCTGAGGCTCGGGTCCAGACCTCGAACTAGCGGAGGTTGAAAAGCTGGGGGAGCTTCATGGCCAGCCCCATGTCGCCTTTGACCTTGAGCTTCCCCGTCATGAAGGCGACGGTCCCGTCCAGCTTCCCGGTGAGCAGTTTCACGAAGTTCTCATCGGCGATCGTGAGCGTGATGTTGGGCTTCTCGGCAGTGCCTTCCTCGACGTGACAGGCCAGGTCCTTGATCTCCACGAACCACTGGCCGCCCTGAGGTCCGCCCACGTCCCACTGGAAGATGGCGGTCACGCCGGTGGCCTTGTCGGGTCGAAAGGCGCTCGGGATTCGCTCCATGATCTCCTTGGGGGTCGGGGTCTCGTCTGCCAACGGTGGGTCCTCCTTGGCGGCCCTAGCGGCCGCCGGAACGTGGTTGGTCCGGTCTGTCCGGCTGGGGGCGCTCCAGCCGAGCCCCGCCTTGGTCCAGAATGCTGAGCGGCCAGCGGCGGGGACGGCGCAAATACCCGAGGTTGGGCTCCAGCGGCATCGGATCGAAGCCGAAGTTGGCCCGCACCGAGTCGGCGGTGGCGATGTTGGGCTTGACCAGCATGTCCAGCTGCTGCGCTGTCACCAGGGGGTTGGGCATCACCTTCTCCATGATCATCGCGCCCGGACGGAGGATCCGGGGATCCAGGTGGAGAATGCGCCGGCGGGCTATGCCGAACCACTCCCGTCCGGTGACTCGGGCGACGATCTCGGTGATCTGATCCAGCGTGAGCTGCTCCGGCCCCCCCAGCTCGTACACCTGGGAGGCCCGGCTCTGGTCCTCCACGGCCGCCACCAAGCAGCGCGACAGGTCGTCTGCAGAGATCGGCTGAAAGGTGGCAGAGCCATCGCCCGGCACCACGAGGAAGGGCGCCGGGAGGCTGATCGCCCGGGCCAGCTGCGAGAAGAAGCCGTCCCCGGGGCCGAACACCGTCGAGGAGCGCAGGATCACCCATTCCAGGCCGCTTCCGCGCACCGATTGCTCCCCCTGCCACTTGCTGAAGAGGTAGGGGAAGCGGGGATCAGGGTCAGCCCCCAGGGCGGAGAGCTGCACCAGCCGGCGGACGCCGCTCCGTCGGGCCGAGGCGGCGATGTGGGCGCTGCCGCCAGCGTTCACCGACTCGAAGGTCTGGACCCCGCGGTTGCGGATGATGGCGGCGAGGTTGACGACCACCTCCGCGCCCTCGAAGGCAGCGTCCAAACCCTCTCCCGTCACCGCGTTGCCGAAGGTGGGTAAGAGGTCCTTGGGGAGCCGGCCCGGGGCCGCTCCCCGGGCCACGACCCGGAGCTCATGGCCGGCCGTCAGCAGCCGGGGGATGAGATGAGAGCCGACGAAGCCGGTTCCACCGACGACTGCGACTCTCACCTCAGCTGACCGCCCGGGCCGTCAGCGGCGGGCGCTGCGCGCGCCGGCCTTGGGCTTTCCGGCCACCGTCGCCTTGAGGGCACTGGAGGGGTAGAAGCGGACCTTGTTTGACGGGGCGACCTTGACCATCGCCTGGGTCTGGGGGTTCCGGCGCATGCCGCCCGGACTCTGGCGGATCTTCCACCTGCCGAAGCCGGCGATGCTCACCTCCTCGCCCGCGTCCAGCCGCTCGGTGATCAGACCGAAGATCAGCTGCAAGGCGGTGTCGGCGGACTGGAAGTTGGTGAAGACGGGTTCGGTGGTGGCATCGTCGTACTCGACGACTAGCTTTGCCTGCAGGGTCTTGGCCAGCTGGCGGCGATTCATGGGCTTGCCTCCGTGGGGGCCGTGGCGGCCGGTGCCCGCGGCCACAGGTTAGCGCTTTCTGCAGGGATTCTAGGCAATTTGTGGTCAGGCCCGCAGGGTCTCGAAGGCCGGGGAGAGGGGCACTTGCCGGCGAGAACACATGTTCGTATCATGGGGGGGGTGCACCCCGTCTGGGGTGCACGGTGTTGGAGCTGGGATTTGCGCACCGAAGATTCCCCGGGCGGGAGACGTCCGGCCCTGGACTTGGCCCTGGCCACCTTGCGGAGCCGTTATGGCCCCGGGGCGGTTCGGGATGGTGCAGCCATGAGGCTGGAGGGCCTGGCCACCGGGCTGTCGGGTCTCGATGACCTGACCGGGTGTGGAGGTCTTCCCCGGGGCCGGCTGACCTGGCTTTCCGGGGAGCTGGGCCAGGGATGGTTTGACCTGGGGTTGGCGGTCCTGGCGCTTCTCTCCCGCTCCCTCCCGGTGGCACTGGTGGACTTTGAGGGCCGGGTTGACCCGGGAGACGTCTGCGACTACGGCGGAGATCTCAGCAACTGCTGGCTGGTGCGCCCTCGTCACCCCGAGGAGGGGTGGGCCGCCGCGCGCGCCCTCTGCGAGGCCGGGGTCGAGATCTGTCTGATGATGTCTGCCACCTGGGCACCTGTCGGTCGAGCCGCCCCCGCCACCCTGATGGGGGCCTTGGAGACCGGCCGGGGGGTGGCGGTCCTGAGTGGCGGGGTGACACTTCCCGCCGAGGTGACGCCCCGGGTGGCGCTGGAGGTCGAATGCCGGCGCCTGGCCTGGACCAGGGCCCACCGGGATGTCTCTGGCCTCTGGCTGCGGCTGGAGGTGGCCCGCAGTCGGATGGGGGCTGTGGGGCGGGGCTGCCGGCTGAGGATCGCGCTGCCGCGCCCCTACGCGCTGCAGACGGGGGTGGTCGAGGCCGAGCTTTGGTCCGCGCCCAGCGAAGAGTTGAGGCTGGCGGCCAGCGGATGAGCGGTGCCCCGCGACTGGCCTGCATCAACTTCCCCCATCTGGCCCTGTCCCTGGCCTGGCGAGCTCATCCGGAGCTGAGGGGTGAGGCGGTGCTGATTGGGCCTCGTCACAGATCCGGCCGGGAGGTGGTCCTCGCCGCCTCGGAGGCTGCCCTGGCCCGGGGGGCCCGCCCGGGTGGGGAGTGGCGCCAGGCGGAGATCGCCTGCCCCGAGGCGGTCCAGCTGCCGGAAGACCAGACGGCGATCTCTGAGCTGCGCCAGGAGATGCGCCTGGTCCTGCAGGATCTGAGCCCCCTGGTGGAATGGGTGGACGACACCCTCGCCTACCTGGATGTCCGGGGCCGGGATCTGCGTCTGCCCACCGAGGCCGCACTGGCCTCGCAGCTGGGCAGGTCGGTGCAGCGCCTCCTCCTCGTCCCCCCTCGCCTGGGGGTGGGCCAGTCGCGGTTCACCGCCTGGGTCGCGGCCCAGACCGCCGGGCCCGGCCGGATCCGGCTGGTGCCGTCGGGCGGGGCGGCTCAGTTCCTGGCCGACTGGTCGGTGGAGCGCCTGCCGCTGCCGGACAGCACCAGGGAGCGGCTGCGCGACTTCGGGCTGACCACCTGCGGCGACTGCTCGTCCATCCCGCTCCCCGACCTGCAGCGCCAGTTCGGCCCCGATGGCCTGCTGCTACACCGCCTCTGCCTGGGTCGGGACCGGGCCACGGTGAGCCCCTGGCGGACCCCGCCGCCCTGCGGGATGCGCCGGGTGCTGGCGGGACCGGTGGAGGACACCGAGGCGCTGCGCTTTGGGGCCCCGGAGCTGGCGGGGGGGCTGGCGGTGGAGCTGGCCCACCGGCGTCTGGCCGCGGGCCGGTTGCGGCTGCTGCTGGGGGGCGGTGACCCGGGTGGGGAGTTTTGGGAGCAGCTCTACCCGCCCGCCCCAGTGGCCACCGAGCAGGAGCTGCTCCCCCTGGTCCTCAACCTCATCTCCAGGGTGCGCCGGCCGGTGCAGGTGATCGAGCTGCAGGCGCTCGACCTGGTGCCACCCCCAGCCCGCCAGCACCGTCTCTGGTCGGTCGGGGGGGACCATCGGGATGAGATCGACCGGGCTGTGGCCCGGCTGCACGAGCGCTTCGGCGAGGGATTGGTCTGGCGAGTTGCTCCGCGATCCGGCCATCCGGGCGATGTGCCCGAGGAGCGGCTGGTGTGGAACCGGGGATGAACCGGGTCGAGGTCCTCAGCTCGGGCCGGCTCGGGCCCCCTCGCGCGGTGCGCCGGGGCGCCGGGTGGGTGGCGGTGGATGCCCTGGCGGAGCGTTGGGTGGTGGAGGTGGGCTGGTGGCGCACCCCCCCAGCCCGCCGCCGCCGGCTCTACTGCTGGCGGGTGCTGCTGGAGGACGGTGGCTGCCTCGATCTGCGCTGGGAGCCGGGAGCGGGCTGGTTGGCTAGAGAGTGGGGATGAGGCGGCCAAGGCAAATCTCCCCGATGGCCGCATCCTCCAGCATCTGCTAGCGTTCGAGCATGGCCCAATCTCCCCGGAACGGCCCCCCGGGAGGGCCGCGGTCCGGCTCTCCGGAGCCACCGCGCCGCTCTCCTGTCTGGCGATCCCTCCAGTTCCTCCTGCCGGTCGGGATCTTCCTGGTGCTCAACCTGCTGGTGGCCAACGTCTTCTTCCCGCCCGCCGGGCCCAAGACCATCACCATCCCCTACAACCGCTTCGTCACCGAGGTGAAGGCCAACGACGTCTCCAGCATCAACGCGACCGGGGACAGCATCGAGGGGGTTTTCAAGCATCTGACCGGTGCCACCGACTCCAGCAAGGACACCGCGTTGCACTTCACAACCCAGGTGCCGAGCTTCGCCGGAGGGCAGCTGGAATCGCTGCTCACCGCCCACAACGTCACCATCAACGCCCAGAACCCCAACCCGCCGACCTCGGCGCTGGTGGAGATCCTCTACAGCTTCGGACCCACCCTGCTGTTCCTGGTCTTTTTCCTGTGGTTGATGCGGCGGACCACCGCGGCCGCCGGCGGTGGGCTCTTCAGCCTGGGCCGCTCCCAGGCGCGCCTCTACGATCCGGAGAAGCCGGCGACGACCTTCGCCGACGTCGCCGGTATCGAGGAGGCGAAGGAGGAGCTCGAGGAGATAGTCGACTTTCTCCGCCAACCGGCCAAGTACCAGCGGCTGGGCGGGAGCATTCCCAAGGGGGTGCTGCTGGTGGGCCTGCCCGGCACCGGCAAGACGCTGCTGGCGCGGGCGGTCGCCGGGGAGGCCGGGGTGCCCTTCTTCAGCATCTCGGCGTCGGAGTTCATTGAGATGGTGGTGGGGGTGGGAGCGTCGCGGGTTCGCGACCTCTTCTCCAAGGCCAAGGCGGCGGCGCCGGCGATCATCTTCGTCGACGAGCTGGACGCCATCGGGCGGAGCCGCAGCGTCGGGCCCAGCTTCGGGGGTCACGACGAGCGGGAGCAGACCCTGAACCAGATCCTCACCGAGATGGATGGGTTTGACTCCCGGGAGGGCGTCATCGTCCTCGCCGCCACCAACCGCGCCGATGTCCTGGACGCGGCCCTGCTCCGTCCCGGGCGCTTCGATCGCCGGGTCATGGTGCAGCCCCCGGATCGCGTGGGGCGGGCGGCGATCCTGCGCATCCACACCAAGGGGGTCCCGCTCGCCGAGGACGTGGACCTCAACGGGCTCGCCTCCCAAACCCCGGGGCTGGTGGGAGCGGAGCTGCGCAACCTGGTCAACGAGGCGGCCCTGACGGCCGCTCGGAAGAACCGGCCGGCGGTGACGATGGTGGACTTCACCGAGTCCCTGCAGAAGGTTCTGCTGGGCGCGGCGCGCCGGATCGTCCTCAGTCCGGAGGACCGCGAGCGGACCGCCTACCATGAGGCCGGTCACGCCCTCCTCGGCCTTCTGGTGCCGGAGGCGGACCCGGTGCGCCGGGTGTCGATCATCCCGAGAGGCCGCGCGCTCGGAGTCACGGTCCAGGCCCCGGTCGATGACCGTCAGAACTACCCCGAGACCTACCTCAGGGCCCGGATCGTCGGAGCGCTGGGCGGCAGGGCAGCGGAGCAGCTGATCTACGGGGTCGTCACCACCGGAGCCGAGAGCGACCTCCAGCAGGTGACGATGATCGCCCGTCAGATGGTGGTGCGCTGGGGGATGAGCCCCAAGGTGGGTCCGCTCAACCTCGCCGAGGACCCGGAGCAGCAGACCGTGATGGTCGCCCAGCGTCCGTACAGCGAGGCCACCGCCCAGGTGATCGACTCCGAGGTTCGGCGGATCGTCGACGAGTGCTTCGCGAGGGCAGTCGGCCTGCTGGAGCAGAACCGGGAGAAGCTGGTGGCTCTGACCGAGGCGCTGCTTCGGGAGGAATCGCTGGAGGAGGCGGCCATCCTCCAGGTCACTGGCCTCTCTCCGAAGCCAACCCCGGAGTCATTCGTGCCGGCGACCCCCACCACCGTCCCAGCTCCCGAGCCGGTCGGCGCCAACCCCAGGGTCAGCATCGAGGTGCCACCGCCAGGCTGATCAGGTCCCCCGCGGGATCAGCTGACCCGCTCGTCGGCCCGGCGGGCGGAGGGCACCGCGCCGACGACGACCCCCGCCGCGCCGACCGCAAGGAGGGCGGCGTACCCGTAGGCCAGGCCCGGCGCCACCCCGTACAGCAGCCCCATGACGAGGTTGCCGACAAAGACTCCCCAGCTCCGCGCGGCCGACAGGGCCCCGAAGCCGCGCCCGGCGGCTCCTCCGGGTCGCAGCACCGACATCAGGCTGGGCTCCAGGGTCTCGACCACCCCGAGGCCAAAGCCGAGCAGGGCGACCCCGAGGAGGAGGACCGCCAGGCCCAGGTGGGCGGTGTATCCGATGGCGACCACGGCGGCACCCAGGGCGCCACCTCCGTACCCCAGCCACCCCAGATCCGCGAAGCGGCGGGCCAGGGTGGCCCCTAAGTGGCCGGGCAGTAAATAGCCGGTCGCGGCGGACACCGCCTGGAAGACCAGGAACGCGCCCAGGGCGGCCACCGCACTGCCGCTGCCCTGGGCGACGGTCAGCACCGGGAAGCCCACTGCGTAGAAGGTGAAGCCGTACAGCGTCGCGCCCAGCAGCACCGCCCGCGCCCCGGGCAGGGGTCTTGTCGACGGGGCCGCGACCAGGGTGGTGGGCGTGGGGCCGACCCGGGCGCCGGTCTTGGCCCTTGAGAGGGCGAAGGTGGAGGCCAGCAAGGGGACCACAGTGGCGAGGAAGATCCACCGGTACTGGAGGTGGACCGAGACCGCCACCAGCACCCAGATCCCTGCCAGCGCGCCGCCTCCCACGTCCAGCGCATGGAGGAAACCAAAGGCGGAGTTCCGGTCCCGGATGTCGGGCACCGCCTCGGTGAGCATCACCCGGCGAGACGGGCTGCGCAGATTGCGGAACCACCAGCCGCCGGTGAGCAGCCCGATGGCGGCCGCCGGGCTCTGGGTCAGGGCGCTGAGGGACAGCAGGGGGATGAGGGAGTTGCCCAGGAGCGCCACCCGGCGGTGCCCGAAGCGGTCGCCAAGCCGGGCGCCGAGGAGCGAGAAGACGGTGCCGCCACCGTAGCTGAGAGCGCTGGCAAGCCCGAAGAGGAACACCGGCTGATGGAGGTCGAGGACCAGAAACAGCGGGAACGCCGCCAGCACCGACTGGTAGCCGAGGTCGGCGAAGCAGGCCGAGAGGGAGATCGCCCAGACGTCCCCGGTACGCCAGGTGGGAGGGGTGCGAATCCGAGCTGGGGCTGCCACTTGCGGGCCTCCTTTGGCGGTGGACGGACAGCTGCCCAGGCGGCCCAGCCTACCGGGTCAACCGGGCGCGGAGTGACCCGGCGCGCGCCGGCCCGGAGGCGCGGTCGGCGCGCCCTCCCCGCAGCCGTACCGCCTACCGCTCCCCGAGTTCGAGCACCTGCTGCCACAGGTCCCGGTAGGCGACGGCCGCCGGGGCCCTCGGCGCGAACGTCACCACCGGCGCTCGCCGCGGCCCCATCTGCTCCACCGCCGAGGAGGCTGGAACCTCCGCCCGGGCGAGGTGGGGGAGCTGCCCTCGGAGCTGGGCGGCCAGGTCCCGGTGCAGGCGGCGGCGGCGATCGACCATCGAGAGGAAGGGCAGGACCCGTGGGCGGGGTGGCTTGACCTGCCCCACGAAGTGGGTCAGCTGATCCAACGTCCGCAGTGAGAGAGTGGCGGGGACCAGGGGCACCAGAAGGGTGTCTGCCGCCCGCAGAACCCCCTCGGAGACGAGGGAGGCGCTCGGCGGGCAGTCCATGATCAGCAGGTCGTAGTGGTCGCTGAGCGGCGCCACGAGCTCGGCCAGCCGGCGGGTGGGGCGCCTCGCCTGGTCCAGGGCGAGATCGAGGTTGCGGTAGGAGAAGTCCGCCGGGAGCAGGTCCAGATTGTCGAAGTCGGTGCTCTTGACCTGGGCCGCCAGCCGGCTCCGGCGCCGCACCAGCGTTCGGACCCCGCCCTTGACCCGGGGTCGCACCCGGAATAGGAAGGTCGCCCCGCCCTGGGGATCGAGGTCCCAGATCAGCGTCCGATATCCGTCCCGGGCGCCGAGGAATGCCAGGTTCACGGCGGCCGAGGTCTTTCCCACCCCGCCCTTGATGTTGTACGCGGCGACGACTCTCAAGTGGGCATCGGCGCCGGCCGTCCCCCTGGTTGCAGGGCTGCCACCGCTCGGCGGGTCCGCGGCCGGGCGAAGTCGTGGAAGCGGCTGGCGAACTCGGCCCGGGCCCGGCGGCGGCGCTCGGCCAGCGTCTGGTCGACGGTTCCCAATCCCATCACCGCCTCCGCCCCGGCCGTCGGGTCGGCCAGCATCTCAGCGGCGAGCTCCCTCAGGGTGGCGGCCTGGACCTGGGTGTCCTGGAACTCGCCGAGGCAGTCCTGGAGGGCCCGGAGCTGGCTGAGGAGTCCGAGAAAAGGAGGGCCCTCCAGCAGTGGGGCGAAGAACTCCAGCAGGTAGCGCAGCTCCTTGCAGCGCTTGCGGAGGGTGTGCAGCATCTCGGGCGGAGAGTCGTCCTCGATGTGGATCCCCGCGCGCCGTGCCCGGCGGTAGGCGAGGGCGATGCGGGTTCCGGCGAGCTCTCCGATGGGCACGGCTCCCGGTCCACCCCCGGCCGGCGGTCGGGGCCGGGCGATCTCCTCCCAGCGCCGCTGGGCCCGGTTCCAGCGCGCCGACCGCAGCCCCCGGACCAGCTGCCGCCGGGCCGCCGCCCGCCGGGCCTGCAGGTAGGGGACGAGAGGGGCGGCCAGAAGGGGGTCCAGGTGCCACTCCCCACCCGCGCTCACTGCCAGCAGGTGGACGTCGAGGTCCCGGGTCGGGGTGGTGAGGTCGCCCATCCACTTGAGGTCCGCCGCCAGAGGCGAGGCCTCCCTGGAGTCCAGGCAGTCTCCCAGCAGCTTGAGCGCTGAACGCGCCCTGCGGACCGACACCCGGAGATCGTGCAGGAACTCAGTATCCCAATCGGCGACGACTCCGGGGGCGTTGGCGACGGCCGCGGCTAGCAGCCTGGCGAGGATCTGCCGGACCACCTGCGCCGACTCCAGCCCCGGGGTCAGCCTCGGTCCCGCCGGCACCTCGGCGGGAGTCTTCGCCAAGCTCGGCAGAAGCGCCGGCCAGCCTCCGGAGAAGGGCTCCAGCTCGGCCAGACGGCGCAGCCTTGCCACCAAGCGGTCGGAGTGTCGCCGGTACCCGGTCAGGGGGCCGACGACCACCCGCACGCGGGGAAGCTCGTCGGGGGCCACTGGCCCAACCCGCTCCTCCACCACCAGGCGGACCGTGGTCTTGTCCTGGGCGTCGAGGACCCGGACTTCCAGGGTGCGGGTGCTCACCTCGGCGACCGGGAGCAGGGCCCGGATCCCCACCGCAGGGGCGAGCCGGCGGAGCATGGGGCCGGCTCCCACCAGCTCCTCGAGGCGCCAGGCGCGGCGGCCGGCGGCTCGGTCGCCCGGCCTCGCCGGGGCACTCCAGGCGGAGAGGGCGCCGCGGTCCTCCAGCAGGAGGGTGGGTTGGCCGGGATCGGCTTCCGTGGCCAGCTCCAGGGAGAGCCCGGCCCGCCGCAGGCGCCGGTCGAAGGTGTCCAGCCACTGATGGGTGACGGCGTGCTCCGGCGAGGCCGCCAGGCGGACCCCCGGCTCGAGCGCCTCCCTCAGCCGCTCAAGGCCGACCGGACCCCTGGAGACGAATTCCAGATCCCTGGCGTCGCGCACGGCGGATCGCGTCGATGGGGGGGTGCGGCCACCTCTTCGCCGCTCGCCAAGGGGCCGTGGCCCGCTCACACTTTTGGCCCGCGACACCGGACGCCGCTCTGGTCGCCGGCTCGGACGCGGGCGGAAGCGACCATCGGTTGCCAGCATGATCCCACAAGCCTGCCCTGGAGGAGGCTGGGGCCCGGGCGTCGGTCCACCGGCATCGCCGGCCCTCGGCGGCGATCGCTTGCCGACGGGGCTGGCGGTCGATCCCCATGGGAACAAACGTTCGCTATCATTGCGAGATGACCGGGGACCGCTACGCGGAGTGCTGGGCGCGTTCCTACTTCTCGTTCCTGGAGGGGGCCAGCGCCCCGGAGGCGCTGGTGGAGCGGGCTTCCGAGCTGGGCATGCCGGCCATCGGCCTGGTCGATCGAGGCGGTTTGTATGGAGCCGTGCGGCTGGTTCGGGCCGCGCGGCAGCACGGGATGCGCTCCATGGTCGGAGCCGAGCTGAACCTTGCCGGCGGGGGCCGGCTGGTGCTGATGGCGACCGACCGCCCCTCATACCAGCAGCTCTGCCGCGCGGTCAGCCGTGCTCAGCTGGCCGGCGTCAAGGGGGCGTCCCGGCTGACCCTCAGCGGGCTGGAGGAGCCCCTGGCCCGGGCGGCGGGTCCCGACGCCTCCCGGGCCAGGGACGCGCAGCCCTCAACCGGGGTGAGCGAGAGGATGCGACGGGGGCTCGCGCCTCTGGTGGCGGACGAGCATCGGGTGCGCCCTGAGGAGGTGGACCGCTGCACGGTGCTGCTGGGTGGCCCCCACAGCCCCTTGAGCCTGGCGCTGCGGCGGGGCGGGCGGGACTCGGCCCGGGACGCCGCTCTGGCTCTCCGCGAGGCTCTGGCTCCCGGTCGGCTCTACCTCTGCCTCCAGCACCACCTGCACCCCGCGGACGACTGGCTGGCGGCCGAGACCGTCGAGCTGGCCGCCGAAGTTGGAATACCCCTGCTGGCCAGCTCTGCTCCCCGCTACGCCCGCCTCCAGGAGGGAAGGCTCCTGGACGTGCTCGCCGCCATCCGACACGGTTGCACCCTGGAGGAGGCCGCGGAGCGGGGCTGGCTGCGGCCCAACCACGAGTACTGGATGCGCTCCGCCGAAGAGCTGGCGGAGCTTCTGCCCTATCCACAGGCGTTCTCCGGCGCCGAGGAGCTGGCGGCGCGGGCGGAGCTTGACCTGAACTTCCGCCACAGCCGTTTCCCCGGGCTCACCCTGCCCGAGGGCGTCACCCCGGATGGGCGGCTGGAGCAGCTGTGCCGCCAGGGGCTCCCCGCCCGCTACCGGCTGGCGGGTGAGGAGGTCGAGTCCCGGCTGGCCCATGAGCTGCAGGTGATCCGCAAGTGCCGGCTGGCGGAGTTCTTCCTCATCGTCGCCGAGATCATGGAGTACGCCCGGCGAGAGGGGATCCCAGCCCAGGGCAGGGGCTCTGCCGCCGACAGCCTGGTGGCCTACCTGCTGGGCATCACCAGGGTCGACCCGCTGGCCCACCACCTCCTCTTCGAGCGTTTCCTCCATGAGGAGATGGAGAGCACCCCGGACATCGACATCGATGTGTCCACCACTCATCGGGAGCGGCTGATCCAGCACGTGTACGACACCTACGGCGAGGAGCGCACCGGGATGGTCTGCACCGTGATCACCTTCCGGCTGCGGTTGGCGCTCCGGCAGGTGGGGGCGGCCCTCGGGATCCCGCCCCCGCTCCTGGAGAAGTTGGCGAGAGCGGTGGACCGGGACCTCGGGGAGGAGGGGACAACCCTGGTGGAGAGAGTCCTGGCGGTGGCCGGTGAGGCGCCGGGCCGGGCGATGTCAGGGCAGGCATGGCGCCAGTTCGCCGAGATGGTTGAGGAGGTGGTGGGGGTGCCGCGTCACCTCTCCATCCACGTGGGGGGGATGCTGGTGACCGGGGAGCCGCTCTGGGACCTGGCCCCCCTGGAGCGGGCCACCCGGACCGGGCGGGTCGTGGTCCAGTTCGACAAGGACGACGTCGAGGACCTGGGGCTGATCAAGATCGACCTGCTGGGGCTGCGCACCCTGTCGGCGGTTGAGGAGACCCTCCTCGAGCTGGAGCGGGTCGGCGCCGGACGTCCCGACCTGGCCGGCCTCGACCTGGCCGACCCCGAGGTGTATGCGATGTGCGCGAGGGCCGACACCGTGGGGGTGTTCCAGATCGAGTCCCGAGCCCAGCTGCAGACCCTCCCCCGGGCGCAGCCCCGAGAGTTCAACGATCTGGTGGTGGAGGTCGCCCTCATCAGGCCCGGACCCATCCAGGGGAGGGCCGTCCACCCCTACCTCAGCCGGCGTCAGGGAAGGGAGCCGGTGACCTACCTGCACCCCTTGCTGGAGCCGATCCTGCGCGACAGCCTGGGGGTGATCCTCTACCAGGAGCAGATCCTGGAGATCGCCATGGGCGTGGCCGGGTTCAGCGCCGGCCAGGCCGACCGCTTCCGGAGGGCCATGAACCGGCACCGCTCCCGGGTGGAGATGGCCTCGTTGGAGGGCGACTTCCTGGAGGGATGCCGGGCCCGGGGGGTGGGGCCGGCGGTGGCGGCCCAGCTCTTCGATGCGGTCCGGGGGTTCGCCGAGTTCGGATTCTGCCGCAGCCATGCCGCAGCCTTCGCCCGCACCGCCTATGAGACCGCCTGGCTGCGCCTGCACCATCCCGCCGCCTACCTGGTCGGGCTGCTCAACCACCAGCCGATGGGCTTCTACCACCCCGCGGTGCTGGTGGACGATGCTCGGCGCCGGGGTGTGACCGTGCTGCCGGTCGATGTCAACCGCTCCCGCTCCCGCTGTCGCCTGGAGGAAGAGGAGGGGGGGCTGGCGGTGCGGCTCGGCTTCAACTACGTGAAGGGGGTCGGTGAGACCTGGCGGGAGCGGCTGGATGCGGAGCGGGAGCTGGGGGCATACCAGAGCCCGGAGGACTTCTGGCGCCGCACCGCCCTGCCCAGGGATCCCCTTTCGGCGCTGGTTCTGGTGGGGGCGCTGGACAGTTTCGCCGTACCGCGCCGGGAGCTGCTCTGGCGCCTGCGACAGGTCGAGGACGAGCTGGCCGCCCCGGAGCAGGGATGGCTCCTGCCCCTCCCGGCGCCGGCGCCAGCGCTGCCCCCCATGTCCACCGCCGACAAGCTGGGGATTGACTACCGGTTCCTGGGCCTCAGCACCGGGCCCCATCCGGTGGAGCTGCTGCGGCCTCGACTCTCCGCCCTCGGCGCGGTGCGCCTGGCGGAGGCTCGCACTGCCGGGCATGGCGCCCGGCTCACGGTGCTCGGCCTGGTGATCACCCGCCAGGCGCCGCCCTCAGCCAAGGGGATGCGATTCTTCACCCTGGCCGACGAGACAGGGCATCTGGACCTGGTGATCCCTCCCGAGGTCCACCGCCGACACCGCCAGCTGGCTCATCACCAGCCGCTCATCTGCGCCCAGGGAGTGATCCGGGCGGCGGATGGGGTGGTCAGCCTGGCGGTGGAACGTTTGCTGCCCCTGCCCGAGGCGCCGGCCGGGGTGACACCGTCCACCTCCCACGACTACCACTGATCACGGGCTTGCCGGCTTCGACTCCCGGGGCCGGCCGAGCCAGGAGGCGAGGGTCCCCGCTCCCGCCACCATCAGGATTCCGTACACCCCGGCAACCCCGGCGGCGGGGGGCCGGACCGCCACGGCGACGGCGATCGCGACCCCGAACTCCCGGACACCGATGGGAAATCCGACTGCGACCGCGGCTCGGCGGGGCAGAGCCAGGACTCGCCCCAAACCCCATCCGGCGACCCCTCCGCCGAGGAGCAGCGCCAGCGCCAGCGCGGATATCGGCAGGATCGCGCCGGAGAGGAGCGCCCCCCGGGCGTGACCGGTTCCCGCCAGCACCACCAGCACCAGGCAGGCGGCGCTCATATCCAGCCACAGGTGGCGCCAGCCGCCGAGCCGCGGGAACCGAGCTCGCAGGCCGACCCCGACAAGGAGCGGAAGGAGCACGGAGAGCCCCAGTTCCGCCACCAGTGAGGCAGGGTCGAACCGTGAGCCAGCGCCGAGTCCGACGGTGAGCCAGAGCGGCACCAGCACCGTGGAGAGGGCCAGCGAGCCCGCCATGCAGGCGGTGGCGACCGCCGCGTCACCTCCAGCCAGGGCGACCATCAAGCCGCTGGTGATCTCTGCCGGGGCGATGGCGCAGATAAGGATGCCGGCGGCCAGGGCGGGAGTGGGGGCGAGGGCGCGCAGCCCGAATCCGACCGCTGGCAGCACCGTCCACTGGACCAAAAGGACGAGTCCGATCAGCGGCAGCCGGCGTCCCGCCGAGCGCAGCTCCAGAGGGGTGAGATTGAGCGCCACCCCCAGGACCTGGCCGGCGAGGAAGACGGGCACCAGCGGTGCGAGATTGGAGGAGCTCGCCGGGACCGCGAGCCCAAGGAGGGCGGCCAGGGTCACCCAGAACAGGAGCCGATGCCGCACCGGGTGGAGGCTCCGTCGAACCAGGCGGGCGCCCCGGCGGGTCCGGCTCGAGCTCACCGGCCCAATATGCCTCGCCGGGACATTCGGCCCGCGTCCGGCGCCGGCTCAGCGGACCGGATCTGGACTGGAGATTCGGGGCGGCGCCACCGCCGCCCGTTCGACCGGCGGCTCGGCGGCGAGTCGGCCCACGCGCTGGAGCTGGCGCATGGCGGCCTCGAGGTCGGCGGAGGTGAAGGTGGTCCGGCGGTGGCGGTGCAGCACCACCTTGGGGCAGTCGCGGCGGCCGGCCTCCGTGGGGAGCACGATCACCGAGTTCAGCTCCACGTTGCTGCGCGCCTGGGCGCGGCCCGAGGGCGGGTCGGTCCACATCACCGGGACTCCGCTGGACCCCGAGCGCCGGCATAGGTCTCGGACCAGGCGCGTCGGGTGGTAGCGCTCACCCGGGTGTACCGAGATCGGCTCGCCCTGCCGGTCCAGCACCGCCCCGAGGTCGGCTCGGCTGACGCGGACCAGCCGCTGAAGCAGCGGCTCGACCCCGAGCGGCGAACGCGAGGCGCGTCCACGCCGCTGGACCAGCTGCAGGCTGAAGGTGGCGTTGGCGGCCATCCCCACGACCGCCGCCAGCAAGCCGGCCAGGACCAGCGAGATGTTGGTGCCCACCAGTCCCAGGAAGACCAGCAGCTGCACCCCTCCGGCGGCGAGGGCAGAGAGCGCGTAGCGGCGGAGGAGCGGCGAGCGCTCGCGGCGCACGTCGGCGAAGGTGAGCCGGAGATTGGCCTGGAAGTTCCAGGCCAGGGACGCGACGAAGGCGACACTCCAGGCGGCGAGCGGCGGCCAGCCCAGCACCCCCCCGAGCAACTCCAGGACGGCCAGCAGCACCACCAACCCGGTCAGCCCAACCAGCCCGAACTTCCAGCGACGCCCGCTTCCCGGGACGTCGCGAAGAAGCGACCAGAGGTGGCGGACGTACAGCCAGCCCTGGCCGAGGTTCGCCTTGCTCTGCCCGGCTCCCCTTGGCTGGAAGTGGAGGGGCACCTCGGCCACCACCGCGCCCGGGGTGCAGACCAGCAGTTCCAGGAGGATCTTGAACCCCACCGGGCGGAACTCAAGGCCGGAGAGGATCGCGGCTCGGCAGAGGAAGAAGCCGGCGAGGGGGTCGGTGCTCGACCGGGCCTCCTGGAACAGCGCCCGGGCCGCCGCGGTGGCGGCTCGCGAGATCATCCGACGGCTGCCACCGTCCAGGCCGCCGCGGCTGCTTCCGGGCAGATACCGGCTGGCGATGACCAGGTCGGCGCCGGCACGCTCGGCCGCCACCAGATCAGGTATGAGCTCCGGGGGATGTTGGAGGTCGCCGTCCATCACGCACACCAGCCGTCCTCTCGCCCGGGACAGCCCCAGCACCACCGCGGTGCTCAGCCCGCCGCCTCGCTGGCTTCTGGCCCGGTGCAGGACCCGCACCCGGAGGTCCCGGCGGGCGGTCTCGCGCAGGATCCGCCAGGTCTGGTCGTCGCTGTCGTCGACAAAGAGAAGCTCGAAGCTCAGCTCCGCCAGGGAGTTGCGCAGCCGCTGGACCAGGAGCGGCACGTTGCCGGCCTCGTTGCGGGTGGGAACCACGACCGTGAGCTCGAGAGCCTGTCCACTGGGGGGGGGAGATCGGCGCGGCATCGGGCCGAGTCTAGGCAGGATCTCCTTGCTTCGGCGGTCCCGTTACAGAATCGTGCGTCAGTCGGAGTGGTGGCCCCCCGCTGTCTCGCCGAGGACCTTCCCGGGCTGGAACCGCCCCTCAGCCAGCACCACGTCTCCGGAGAGGAGGACTGGAACTCGGTCTGTGAACTGGGCGAGGTAGCCCGGGTGATCATCGATGTCCAGCTCGCGCAGCACGATGCCTCTCGCCTCGGCCAGCCGGGCGAGGGGCGTCCGCACCTCATCGCAGAGATGACACCCTCGCCTTGTCAGCAGGGTCAGCTCCTCGGCGGAATCCTCAGGCACCCCAGCCCTCCAGACGATCGAGGTAGCGCCGCCGCCAACCCCACACCGCGCCGCCGCAGGCCAGCCAGGAGAGTACTTCGAAGACCAACCCTGGAATGGTGGCGAGGGCCAGTTGGTCGCCGGCCGCCGCCAGCCCCCCGTACAGGGCGAGCCGCACCACCACCATCCCAACGAGGACCGCGACGGCGTCTGCCACCCCCAGCACGACGCGGCGTTCCCGGCGAAGCATGGAGCGCAGGGCCGGAGCGGATGGCGGAGCTGCTGAGGATAGGCCGAAGGAGGGCTCAGGCTTCGCTCTCCCCAGGCGGAGCCAGCCGATGAGGGCCAGGACCGCCCCGGCCAACACCGGGGGGAGCGCCTGCCAGGGAGCGCCCCGACGGAGGAACTCCTGCCACCCGGCGAGGCGCGCACCGTCCTGAAAAGCCTGCTGGAAGTGCTCTTGCAGAAGGAATGAGGCGCCTCCGACCGCTCCCCCCAGGCCCAGGGCGGCCAGGGCCAGGAGCGGCCAGCGGCGCCTGGCCATCATGGCCAGGGCGGCCCTCGGCGACCACCCCTGCAGTCGCGTCCCCACGGTCCTAGCCCATCCGCCAGCCATCGCCTGCGAGTGTAGGCCGGAGCGGTCAGCTACCTCCCCTGCTTCGGCCCTGGCGTTGGGTCAGGTGGGTGGGCCGCGCCGCACCACCCGCTCGGCGTCCTCCGGGGTGATTCCCTCCGGGCCCAGCCACTCCAGCCACCAGGTGGCTCCGGCGGCGGCGAGCTGCCTCACCACCGGCGCGGGCGGTTCCGGGTGGGCCCAGCTGGCGTGGGTGACGGCGAGGTCGTACTCGCCACCGGCGCCCAGCTCGTGGAGGCGCTCGAGGAGGAGGCGCACCTCCGATGGATCGGGAGGGGGAGGCGGCCACCCGCCGTCGAAGATGGGGAAGCAGCCCTCGAGCCGGGCGGCCCGGAGCAGCGGCCGCTGGCGCGGCCAGCGGCAGGCGGCCCAGACCGGCAGTGGTTGCTGCAAAGGAGCCGGGAGAAACGCAGGCGCTTCCACGTGGTGAACCGAGCCCTGGAAGCTGACCGGCCCGCCACCGAGGAGCGCCCGGACCACCGCCAGACCGTCGTCAAGGGCGGCGGCACGCGTCGCCGGCCGGGGATCCTCACCAAATGCGCTGAACTCGTGCCACCCGTCGTCACCGAGCCCCACACCCAGGACCATCCGACCGTGGGACAGCCGGTCCAGGGTGGCGAGCTGGCGGGCCAGCACCCAGGGCCTGCGCCGCGCCAGCGGCGTCACCATGGCGCCGAGCCGGATCCTTACGGTCCCCGCAGCCACCGCAGCCAGGGTGACGAGGGAATCCGCCACCGGGGTTGAGGCTCCGGCCAGGATGTGGTCCCAGAGGAACAGGCCATCCCAACCCGCCTCCTCGGCGGCGGCGGCGAGATCGACAACCCGCTGTGGCTCGGCGAAGGCCCCGAAGGGTGCGAGGAAGATGCCGGATCGCATTGGTGGCAGTATCCGCTTCCCGTGGGTCCGGCCGGCGCCGCCTAGAATCAGCCAGATGGGGTCCAGCTCGCCTTCTGACCTGGCGGTCGACCCGGTCTGTCCGCCCGTGCGGATCGCCACCTACAACGTGCTGGCGGGCGGCGGGGCCAGGTGGCCACAGATCACTGAGCTAGTCCGTGCCATGTCCGCAGACGTGGTGGCGCTCCAGGAGCTTGAGGATCCTGGCCCCATGTTCCGTATGGCGGAGCAGCTGGGATACGAGCCGATCTTCGGCCCGGCGCCGCGTTTCCGCCACCAGGGGCTGCTCAGCCGGCTTCCCATCGAGGGGTGGCGCAACCACACCGATCCCCGGGCCTATCCGCGCAACTCCCTGGAGGCGACCCTGCGGCTGCCCGGGGCGGCCGGCAACCTGCGAGTTCACACCGTGCACCTCACCGCGGCCTTCCAGCGCCGGGGGCGAGCCGAACCGGACCGGGTGCGCGAACTGGCGGCGGTCCGGGAGCAGGCCGCAGCGAAGCCCGGGACCAGGCACCTCATCCTCGGGGATTTCAACGCGCTGACGCCGGGGGAGAGCATCAGGGCCGCGGACTTCCTGGCGCTGCTCTCGGAGTGGCGGCGAGCTGGGGTTCTCGAGCAGTACGGCACCCTGGGGCCGCCGCCGCCGCGGCTCAGCGGGCGCCGAGAGCGTGACCCCGAGGCGGCGGTCGTCGAGGTGTCCGAGGTGGCCCGGGACGGGATGCCCCGACTCCCTTGGGTGTTCCAGCCCCTGCTCGACCTGGTGCCGCGAGGGGAGGGGACCGACCTTCTGGTCGGGGCGATCATGCCTCGGGATGCTGTGGCCAGCATGACCCAGGCCGGCTACGTTGACTGCCTCCGCCGGGTGCATCCCCGCGGCGACCAGTTCACCTGTCCGACCTACCGGCCGGCCGTCCGGATCGACTACCTCTTCGCCAGCCCGGAGCTGGCGCCGCTGCTGCGGAGCTGCCAGGTGGTGGGCCGGAGCGGACGGTTCACCGAGCTGGCGCGACGGGCAAGCGACCATTTCCCGGTTGTGGCGGAGTTCGCGCTGGGCTCCCGCTGAGGGGGCGAGGGTCCCAAGGCCGCCGTCCATATACTCGGCGCATGTCCGAGGTCCGCTCCGCAGCCGAGCTGCCCCGGGCCGGTTACGCCCTTCTTGGTCGTTCCGGAACCGGAACTCAGGGGTCGCCCGATGGCGATCCTCGGGTGAGCGTTGACGGTGACCCACAGGCATACCAGACCCCCTTCGGGCCGACTCCGTCGATCTCCCTCCTCCGACTCCGGAGCGAGACCGGAGAGGAGCGGGAGGTGCTCTTCACAAGGCCCCGGGACATTCGTGAGCAGGCGCCAGCGGCGGGGCGAGTCAGCCGCTCCCAGCAGAGCCTGGCGCTCTTCTGGGCGCTGCAGCGGGCTGGGGTTGGCCGGATCGTGGCAGAGTCCGGCGCGGCCAGCATCACCCAGCACTTCCACCCTCGCGACCTGGTGATTCCCCACGACTTCATCGACTTCACACCGCAGAGCTCGGGGCAGTTGGAACCCGGGGCGGCAGTGTCCATGCGCGACCCGTTCTGCCCGGACATCCGCGAGGTGCTCTGGCAACGCTCCCGCCGCTTCGCCGCGGAGAAGGCCACCCGCGCCTTCAATCGGGCGGTGCACGCCTCGGTGGAGGGCCCCCGCTTTGAGACCGCCGCCGAGGTGGCCGCTCTGGCCCGGCTGGGCGGCGACGTCATCAGTCAGGGGGTCACCCCGGATGTCTACCTGGCTCGCGAGATCGGAGCCTGCTTCGCCACCGTGGAGATGGTGCTCAACTACGCCGAGGGCGTGCGCCCGGAGTGGGACTTCGACCTCCTCCGGGCGATCGTTCGTGAGGGCGCCGAGGAGCTGGGCAAGGTGGCGCTGGACGCGGTGGCCGCCTTGCCGGCGGAACGCGGCTGCTCGTGCCTCGAGCACGGGAAGGGCCCAGGGCCCGGCGAGTCGGGCGACCTCCTCAGCGCGTGAGCCGAACGGCCCTGGAGAGGGGCGACACTCTGCCCACCGCCGGGCGGCCCGAGCGCGAAGCCGTGCGATCCATGTTCACCGGGATAGCCCCTCGCTACGACCTCCTCAACGCCGTCCTCAGCCTCGGCGAGGACCGTCGCTGGCGGCGCCGGGCCGCGCAATTGGCCCGCCTGTCGCAGGGGGGCGACGCGCTGGATGTGTGCACGGGGACGGGCGCCCTGGCCCGGCTGCTTCGGTCCAAGGTCGGAGCCCGGGGAAGGGTTGTGGGAGTGGACATGACCGAGGCGATGCTGGCGGCCGCGGCCTCGGCGGTGCCCCAGGTGGAGTTCCGGTTGGGAGATGCCCTGCACCTGCCCTGCGCGGATGCCAGCTTCGACGCCGCCACCATGGCGTTTGGGCTGCGCAACATCGAGGACCACCAGGGGGCGCTGCGGGAGTTGCTGCGCGTGCTGCGCCCCGGCGGCCGCGTGGTGATCCTGGAGTTCAGCACGCCGGACCGCTTCATGCGCCCCCTCTACGGGCTCTACAGCCGCCTGGCGATCCCGGTGGTGGCGCGGGCGCTCCTCGGCCATTCCGGCGCATACCAGTACCTGACCTCGTCCATATCGGTCTTCCCCGCCCCCCCGGTGGTGGCGGGGTGGCTGCGCCAGGCCGGCTTCGAGGGGGTGGGCTTCCGCCGGATGAGTTTCGGTATCGTGGCGCTGCATCTGGGGCGGCGCCCGGAGCTCCCTCCGCCGGCCTGAGCGCCGCCTCGAATTCGAGGGCATACCCACGCCCCCGAGTCGGCTAGAGTCTGCGGCGTCGGGTCGGGAGGAGGCCTTGATTGTGATTCGAGCCCTGGTTCTGGCTGGCGGCCCTCAGCTCGAGGCGATGGTGCCTTGGCTCGAGTATCTGGACGGCACCGGCGAGGTCAAGGCCGAAGTCCTGGGTGACCCCAGCGCCATCCGCGACCTGAGGGACATCGATGTGCTGGTGGCCCATCCGCCCGAGGGACCGCTGGAGCCCGAGGCGGAGTCTCGAATTTACGACTTCCTGCAGCGGGGCGGAGGGCTGCTGGCGCTGCATTGCACCAGCCTCAGCTGGTCGGCGGGATCGGGCCTCCGGGGAGTCCTGGGAGGGGTCACCGGGCGGCTCCCCATGTCGGAGCTGGTGGTTGACGTCGAGCGCGAGGACCACGACATCACCCGTCGGCTCGGGGGCTCCTTCGCGGTCGAGGATTCCGGCTATCTTGGCTCTCCCAGCGGCGCCCCGGCGGAGGTACTTCTCAGCACCACCTGGCGGTCGGAGCGGCAACCGCTCGCCTCCGTCCGGTCCGCCGGCGCCGGCCGGGTTTTTCATTTCGGGCTGGGGGAGTCACGGCAGACCTACTGCCTGCCCTCGGTCCAGGGCCTGCTCTATCGCGGCCTCCGCCACGCGGCGGGGAGGCCCGAGCCGGGGGCGGTCGGGGTGGGCCTGCTCGGCTACGGCGCCATCGGCGCGGAGCACGTGCGCTCGGTGGCCGAGGTGCCCGGACTGGAGCTGAGGGCGGTGTGCGACCGCTCCGAGGACCGGGTGGCGTCGGCGCGCAGGCAGGCACCCGAGGCGGTGGTGGTCTCCGACCTGGACCAGCTGCTCCAGCTTCCGGAGGTGGATCTGGTGGTGATCTCGACACCCCCCAACACCCATGCCCAGATGGCCCTTCGGGTGCTGGAGTCGGGTCGGCACGTGGTGGTGGAGAAGCCCCTCTGCCTATCGGTCGCCGAGGGCGAGCGGCTGCTGGCGGCCGCGGCGGCCAGCCCCGGGACCCTCACCGTCTACCAGAACCGGCGCTGGGACCCGGACTTTCTGGCCCTGGCGGCCGCGGTGCGCTCCGGGAAGCTGGGGGAGGTCTTCCATGTGGAGGCGTTCGTCGGCGGGTTCGAGCACCCCTGCCACCTCTGGCATTCCGACGCCTCCATCAGCGGCGGGGTGATCTTCGACTGGGGTTCCCACTATCTGGACTGGATCCTCCAACTCATCCCAGGAGAGGTGGTCGAGGTCAGCGCCACCCGGCAGAAGCTGGTTTGGCACGATGTCAGCAACGACGACCACTTTCAGCTGCGGATGCGCTTCGCCAGCGGCACCGATGCTGAGTTCACCCACTCCGACATCGCCGCGGCGCGCAAGCCCAAGTGGTACGTCCTCGGGACCCGTGGGGCAGCCCTCGGCCTGTGGCGGGAGGAGACTCTTCTCAGGCCGGCGCCCGCGGGGGTGGTCGAGGCCCCGATCCCGGTCTCGGACCTCCCCTGCGAACTCCACCTGCTGAGGCCCGGCCCGGCGGGAAGGAGCCACGACGAGCGGCTGGCGCTGCCCCCGTCGCCCCCCCACGCCTTCTACCGCAACCTGGCCGGCCACCTGCTGGCCCGGGAGCCGCTGGCGGTGACAGCATCCTCGGCGTTCCGCAACATCGCGGTGATGGAGGCAGCCACCCGGGCAGCCCGAGAGGGCCCTCAGCGGGTGCGGATCTGAGCAGCCGGATGCGGTGGGGTGTGCTGGGCAGCTCCCGGATTGCGGCCCGAGCCGTCATCCCCGCGATCCGAGCCGCGGGCGGCGAGGTGGTGGCGGTCGGGAGTCGCGACCGGGAGCGAGGCTCCCGGGTGGCGGGAGAGCTGGGGATTCCGTCGGTGCCCGGCGGCTATCTCGATGTGCTGAACTCCAACGTCGACTGTGTGTACATCCCCCTGCCCAACTCACTGCACCTGCCGCTCTGCCTGGAGGCGCTGGAGCGGGGCAAGCATGTCCTCTGCGAGAAGCCGCTGGCACTGAATGCCGAGGAGGCGGACGAGATGGGCGCGGCGGCGCTCCGGCAGAAGCTGGTGCTGGCGGAGGCGTTGATGTACCGCTACCACCCGCGCTGGGAGGTGATCCTGCGGGTGATCCGGGAGGGGCGAATCGGCGTCCCCCAGCATGTGGCCGGCAGCTTCGCCTTCCCGCTGCAACCTGGCGACGACTACCGGTGGGACCCGGAGCTGGGCGGGGGGGCACTGTACGACGTGGGGTCGTACCTGGTGAGCGCCAGCCGCTGGGTCCTGGGGGGCGAGCCGACCCGGGTGCTGGCATCGGCCGGCTTCCGGGGCGGTGTGGACCTCTGGTGCGACCTCTTGCTCGAGTTTCCGGACCAAGTTGGCGCCGCCCTCAGCTGCGGCTTCTCCCGGGCGGAGTCGCAATGGCTGCGCCTGGAGGGATCTGAGGCGACCCTGGTGATCCCCGCCCCCTTCACCGCCTGGCGGGGCCAGAGGATTCCGGTCTACCTGGAACGGGCTCCGGATCGGCCGCCCGCGGCGCTGGAGACTCCCGCCGCCGACCCCTACCAGGTGATGGCCGGGCGGTTCATGGAAGCGGTCCGAGAGGGGTCGCCCCCACCGACCTCGGCGGCTGAGGCTGCGGCCAACCTTCGGGTGATCGACGCCTGCCGGGAGAGCTGGAAGGAGGCGGCCGCAGTCCCGGTCAGCCCTGCAAGGGGGCCACGGTGAGTTTGCAGGAGGGCGCGAGCAGGGTGATCTGCACCCGCCCGGGGGAGGCCGCGCGGAGGCGGGCGCATCCACCGCTAACGCGGGGCCGGCCCAGGTCCTGGGGCCAGGCGACCTGGGCCACCGCTCCGGGGGAGGCGCCCCGGATCTCGGCGCTGAGGAGGTGGCCGGCGGGGTCGTACCGCATGGCGGCGAGGGTGCCGGGGGCGGCCTGGACGTAGGGCTGGGAGAGCACCGAGAGCCAGGCCGAGTCCACCTTCGCCCGCCCCTGCCTCACCCCCCAACCGGTGGAGTCATACCACTGCCACCAGGCCCATCCGGTCAGGTATTGGTCGGAGAGGGCGATCTCGGCGACGGCCCAGGCGACGGCGTCGCCCTGGTTGTGGTCGATGCCCAGCTCACCGGTCCAATATGCGGCGGGGAGCTGAGAGGCGCCGGACAGCCCCTGCTTGAGCTCCGCCCTGAGGGGTGACACCTGGCCCGCGTACGAGGGCCCGATGAGGCTGCCCTGGTACAGATGGGTGGAGTACACGAGGTTGGGGGCCCGCAGGGGCACCACCCTCGTGGGCAGGTCTCCGAACAGGTCCCCCTCCACGATGAACAGGTGGTTGGGGTCGACGGCTGAGATCTGCCGTATCCCGGCGGCGTAGAAGGGGAAGAGGATCCGGGTGCTGAAGAGCCCAGGGGGGACGGGCAGGGGGTGAGGCTCGTTGTACAGGTCGTATCCGGCGACGGCCGAGTTGGCGGCGAAGACCGAAGCCAGCTGCCGCCAGGCCTGCCAGTACAGGCGCTGCCAGTTGGGGTAAAGCCAGAAGAAGGCGAGGTTGGCGTTGACGGCGGGGGAGAGATGGCGCTGCCAGGGTGCCGGAATCCCTGGGAAGTGCCAATCGGGGACGAGCGGGAGGGTCAGCCAGGCGGGTGCGCCACTGCCGCCGAAGGCGACGCCGAAGTCCTGGGTGTGCAGGTCGATGACGGAGTAGAGGCCGTGGCGGGCACAGAGGTCCACCATCGCCTCCACCTGCCGCAGGTACCCCTGGCTGAAGTGGCCGGGGGTGGGCTCCAACAGCGACCAGGAGACCGGGATGCGGACCACATCGAAACCCTGGGACTCCATGAGACTGGCGTCGGCGGCGCTGAGCGGCGGTGGCAGCGGGGCCGTGCCGGTCTGGAGCAGGGCGTCGTCGTTGAAGCCCCGGAGGATCACGGTCCGGCCCCCGGAGTCGACGATCCGCCCCTGGCTGACCGACAACCAAGGCAGCGCGCCGGCGGCAGGTCGGTCGGTGGCAAAGCGCACCGTCAGCGCCGGAGCCGGAAGCAGAAGCACAAGGCCCAATCCGACAGTTCCCGCCACCAGCCAGAGCGCCCCCCGCATGCCCCCCGCGGTGGAGCCCCGTCGGTGGGTGGCCCGGACGGGGCCTGACCCGGCTACTCTGACCCCACCCCGGAGTGGGCCGGCCCCTGGAAGGCGATCACCCCCTCCAGGAACCGGCCGTTCCGGGCGTCCACCAGGACCGCGTACAGGTTGATCTGGCCCGGGGCGGGCAGGTTGCCGAGGGGGTCAGGGGCCGCCTCCAAGAGGACCACCCAGCAGAGCCGGGGGCGGGTGCCGACGATTCCCCCCGCGGGCTGGCTGGCGTCGGCCAGGAAGGCCGCCTGCGGAATGTCCTGACCACCCTGCCGACGGGCCACCGCCATCGCCTGCCTCTGGCTGACCGCCGCCGTCCCGCTCGGTCCCGAGATCGCGATCCCGCTACGCTGGAGGAGCGTCACGGTGGTGGGGAGAACACCCAGCCCGTTGGGCTCGGGGGCAGCGGTCGGTGCCATCACCGTCAGCGCCACCACGCCGATCAGCGCCAGCATCAGGAGGCCCGCCAGGAGCCGGGGAGAGCGCGAGCCGGACCGGGTCTCCATGAGGGGTCATGATCGGGCACCAGGGCGGCCTGCGGAAAGCAGCGATCTGACGCCGCGTTTGAGAGCCCTCCGGCTGCGGTAGGGTAGTGATGGCGGGCGGGCCGCCGAGGTGGCCCCCGACTCAAACGTACGGAGGTTTCCAAGCTTCATGGCCAAGACCGTCGGAATCGACCTAGGCACGACTAATTCGGTGGTCGCCGTGATGGAGGGTGGCGAGCCGGTAGTCATCCCCAACGCTGAAGGTGGGCGCACCACGCCGTCCGTGGTGGCCTTCACCAAGGACGGCGAGCGGCTGGTGGGTCAGCTGGCCCGTCGCCAGGCGGCGGTCAACCCTGAGAACACCGTCTACTCCATCAAGCGCTTCATGGGCCGCCTCTTCAGCGAGGTGGAGTCCGAGCGCAAGATCGTGCCCTACCAGGTGGTGGCGGGGAAGGACGGCCGCGCCGAGGTGGATGTGGAGGGCAAGCCCTACACCCCAGAGCAGATCTCGGCCATGGTCCTGCAGAAGCTCAAGGCCGACGCGGAGGCGTACCTTGGCGAGAAGGTGACCGACGCGGTGATCACCGTCCCGGCCTACTTCAACGACGCCCAGCGCCAGGCCACCAAGAACGCCGGCCAGATTGCCGGACTGAACGTGCTCCGGATCATCAACGAGCCCACCGCCGCCTCGCTGGCCTACGGCCTCGAGCGCAAGGAGTCGGAGAAGATCCTGGTCTTCGACCTGGGAGGTGGCACCTTCGACGTCTCCATCCTGGAGGTCGGGGAGGGGGTCTTCGAGGTCAAGTCGACCAATGGCGACACGCATCTGGGTGGCGACGACTACGACCGTCGGATCGTTGACTGGATGGCCGAGGAGTTCAAGCGGGACCAGGGGATCGACCTGAAGTCCGACCGCCAGGCTCTGCAGCGGCTCACCGAGGCCGCCGAGAAGGCCAAGGTCGAGCTCTCGCAGCGCCAGGAGACCCAGGTCAACCTTCCGTTCATCACCGCCGACCAGAACGGGCCCAAGCACCTGGATCTGAAGCTCTCCAGGGCCAAGTTCGAGCAGCTGACCGAGGACCTCACAGCCCGCTGCCGGGGACCGTTCGAGGCCGCCCTGAAGGACGCCAACATGAAGGTGTCGGAGCTCGACGAGGTGATCCTGGTCGGCGGGTCCACCCGGATGCCGGTGATCCAGGAGCTGGTGACCAAGCTGGGGGGGAAGGAGCCGCACCGCGGGGTCAACCCCGACGAGGTGGTGGCGGTGGGGGCTGCCATTCAGGCCGGGGTCCTGAAGGGCGAGGTGAAGGACGTCCTGCTCCTCGATGTGACCCCGCTTTCGCTGGGGATCATGACCGAGGGCGAGGTCAACACGAAGTTGATCGAACGCAACACCACCATTCCCACCAGCAAGAGCCAGGTGTTCTCGACCGCCGCCGACAACCAGGCCTCGGTGGAGATCGTGGTGCTCCAGGGCGAGCGCCCGATGGCTCGGGACAACCGCACCCTGGGCCGGTTCATGCTGGACGGCATCCCGCCGGCGCCCCGGGGGCTTCCCAAGATCGAGGTCACCTTCGACATCGACGCCAACGGGATCCTCAACGTCACCGCCAAGGACCATGGCACCGGCCGGGAGCAGAAGGTCACCATCACCGGATCCACCACGCTCCAGAAGGAGGAGGTGGAGAGGATGGTGCGCGAGGCCGAGTCCCACGCCGACGAGGACCGGCGCAAGGCCGACGCCGTCGCCCTGAAGAACCGCTCCGAGGCGCTCGTCTATCAGGCCGAGAAGACGATGCGGGAGCACGGCGAGAAGGTGAGCACCGAGGTCCGCGACGACATCAACCAGAAGATCGAGGCGCTCAAGACGGCGGTGGCCGCCGACAACGCCGCCGACATGCAGGCGCGCGAGGAGGAGCTCAACTCCGCCCTCCAGAAGGTGGGCGAGGCGATCTACTCTTCGTCGGCTCCGGAGTCCACGGATGGCGCCCCTCCTCCCGAGGACATTCCCCCGGCTGGCGCGGCCGGGACCCCCGGCGGGGATGGGGACGTGGTCGACGCCGAGTTCAAGGAAGTTTGATCCGGGGGGCCCGGGTCGGGGCGGGGGCGACGGCGGTCGCCGCCCTCGCCTATCTCGGCGCTCTGGCCTGGGCCCGGCGGCCGGCCTCCGACTTCGTGCCCGAGGCCGACCTCGAGGAGATCATCGACTCCTGGTTCTCCGAGTTCGCGGTGCCGGTGCGGCACCGGTACATAGGGACTTCGGCTGGCCGAATTCACTGCCTCGACTTGGGCGATCCCAACGGGGAGCCCCTCCTCTTCATTCCCGGGCTCGGCACCGCGGCGGCGGGGTACTACCAGCTGCTGGCCGATCTGGGGAGGCGGCGGAGGGTGATCGGGGTGGACCGCCCGGGCACCGGCCTCAGCGACGGCGTGCGGTTTCGGGGCCACCCCAGGCGGAGCTGGGTGGCCATGGTGGGGGAGCTGTCTGCTGCCCTCGATCTCGGCCGCTTCGACATCTGTGGCCACTCTCTCGGCGGGTTCGTCGCCGGGGCCTTCGCCGTGGAGCGGCCCGAGCTGGTGAGGAGCGTGGTCCTGCTGAGCCCGGTGGGGATCGCCATTCGGCATCCCTGGAACTGGGCGCCGAGCCTGGTCCCGGGGATGATGGACATCCTCGCCGCCGTGGAGCGGGAGGTGGAGCGGCACGGCCTGGACGGGGTCGACGGGTTGGGCCTGGGCCCGCTCCGGATCGGGCCCGACCGTGACCACTTCCACGCCCGGAGCTCCAGCCGGTTCCCCGCCGACTCGGACCTGGCGACGCTGCCCCGGCTGGTGCGGCTGCGCACCTTGCGCCCGGAGTCCTCGCTCCTCCCCGAGTTGGGACTGCTCTCAGGGCGGGTGCTCATCGTCTGGGGCGACCGAGATCAGGAGCTACCCCTGAGGCCGGTGCGGCGCGAGCTTCG
>DAHUYV010000055.1 GCA_027306885.1 Candidatus Dormiibacterota bacterium | reverse complement strand
CTTCTGGTCGTCGGCCGCGCTCTTCATGCCCAGCTCGTAGATCTCGTCCATGGGCGCCTTCCCAACGTTCGGGTGCAGGTGCTCGACCTCGGAGGCGAGAGCGACCTGGAACTGCCCGCGCTGCTTGGCTGCGGTCACGATCTCGTCGTCGACGAACCAGTGCCGGTAGCCCTCGTGGCAGACGACGCCAGGGCCATCCCAACCGGCGCCGACCTCGTCGATGTAGCGCCGGGAGATCATCGGATGGGTTGCGTGCTCGCCCCGCTGCACCCGCGGGTTGGCGAGGTCGTTGGTGCCGACCACGCTGGCCTTGTACCGGCGCGCGACGTCCTGCCCGTGGTCCAGCCACCCGGGCCGGAAGCGCACGTCGTCGCCCACCAGCAGCACCCAGGGGGCCTCTGTCCGGTCGGGATCCGAGAAGTCGGGCTTGAGCCGGCGGTAGGCCCAGTTCACCTTCTCCGCGAAGGTGCCGGCGTGCTCCATGACCCCGCCGCCATGGGCGAACACCTGGTCGATCTCCTCCTGGTCGCCGGGCTCGCAGACGAACCAGGCCCGCGCCAGGCCGGTCGAGGCGGTCAGCGAGTCCATGAGGGGCCCGACGTTCTGCGGCCGGTGCAGCACCGGCACGATCACGTCGACGGGCTCCGTCGCCGGCGGCGCGAGGAACGACTGCCAGAAGTCCTCCTCGGCCAGCCAGAGGTGCTTGTAGTGGGTGGTGCGGATCCCGGTGTGGACGTGGACCGGGATCTCGAGCCGCCGGCAGCGGTCGAAGAACGAGATGTCCTCGCCCTGCATCAGACCGGTCTCATCGGGGGTCTGGGTGAACCAGTCGCCGCCGATCCGCTCCAGCACCGAGCGATGGACGAGCACGAAGGCCCCGCCGGTGGCGCCGCACCGCACCAGCTTGTTGATCGGGTAGTGGAGGGCCCCGTTGAAGCGATGGGCCCCGTCAGCCTGCTCCAGCCACTCGAAGATCGTCACCCGGGGATAGCAGCGGAAGCCGTTGCGCCCGTCGATCTCCTCGGTCCGCTGCGAGAAGCAGAGGCCCCCGACGATCGGGCGCTCGACCGGATCCGCGACGTGCAGCAGCTGGTCAAGCGCCCACGGCTCGAAGCCCATGTCCGAGTCCACGAAGAACAGCCACTCGCAGGGGCTGTCGAGGGTCTCCTTGCAGGCTCGGTTGCGCGCCTCCGGCAGGCCCATGAGGGTGGTCTTGATCCGGATGTGGTGGAGGATCCTGCCCTCGTGGCTCATGTCGTAGCCGAAGAGGTTGAAGAGCGAGGCGTGGAAGTTGGCCGCGAGCTCGTCGGAGTGCAGGTAGGCCAGCGCCACGTCGTGCTTCGGGGTCACCATGCCGGACGGCCCGCCTCCTTGGGCGTGCGCCGGATGTATCCGCGCTTCTGGCCGGGAGCCGCCACCGCGCGCTCCACGGGCGCCTCGGTGGGCGGCGGTGCCGCGACGGTCCGAAGCACCCTGATGGGCTCGTCGCTGAAGTTGCCCGGGTACTGCCGGACCAGCGGGTCGTCGGCCGCCCAGACCTGGTTCTCGACGACGTTGTAGCTCAGCCCGCGGTCGTCCATCAGGCGCGCGTTGATCCGGGCGTAGACGATGCGCTCCAAGAGCGTCCCTCCTGCTCCCCTCAAGGCCGGGCGCCCCACGACGGAGCGCCCGGCCGACGACAAGGGGGTTGTCCTAAGCCCCGCCCGAAAGGGGGTTACCCCCCGTTGGACAGGATCCTGAACGGGTTGGTGTCCAGCACGTTGTACCCGTGCCGGGTCCAGGCCAGCCCGCCGCGCTGTCCGGTCGGGCGCCCGGTCGAGGGGTCGAACAGGTGCTGGACCTGCTCCACGGTCATCCCGGCCCGCTGCACGATGAGGAACTTCGAGAAGTCCCCGATCACGCAGAACTGCTGGGAGCTCGCCGTGGTGTTGACGTACGCCGGCGAGTAGTCCGACAGGACCACCGGCCGTCCGACCAGCCGGCTCTCGCCGGGCTGGGTCAGGTCGATGGTGAAGTCAGCCATTGCCAGGTTGTTGCCGAAGGC
>DAHUYV010000049.1 GCA_027306885.1 Candidatus Dormiibacterota bacterium | reverse complement strand
CCTTCGCGCTCCGCCCCTCCCCGGGCAGGGCCGGGAGAGCTGGTCGGCAGCGCCTCAGCCCACCTCCCGCCGGTACTCGCCGGCGAGCTCGCGCAGGCGCTGGTGGGCACCGCCCATGGCGGCGCCGGGAGGGAGGTAGGCCTTGGGGAACTTCGCCACCGAGGTGTAGTTGGTGTCGCAGACGTTGGCCAGCGGGCTCAGAACCGCCTGGGTCACCAGCTGGTAGGCGTCCATCGCCTCCAGGCCGAAGTCCCCGGAGAGCCACTGAACCAGGTCGGTCTGGGCGATCCGGAAGGCGTCCTCCAGGGGACGCACGGAGCCGGTGGAGATGATGTGGGTGTCGGATTCGATCCGCGGCCAGGGGCAGGGGCGGCCCTTGATCAGATCCACCGCGATCACCGAGTTCATGGCGGTCTCCACCGCCACCCCGCAGGTCTCCCCCTCCCCCTGCCGGGCGTGCCCGTCGCCCAGGGAGAGGAGCGCCCCGGGGACGTTGACGCCGAGATAGCAGGTGACCCCGGCCCGCATCTCGGGGGTGTCCATGTTGCCCCCGAAGGCGTCGGGAACCAGCGCCGAGCGGACCTCCAGGTTCGCCGGGGCGACGCCGACCGTCCCGTGCATCGGATCCATCGGCAGGTCGACGGTGAAGTCCCCGTGACGGGCGCGGAAGCGGCAGGTCCGCGCCCCTCGGTCCAGCTCCCAGATCCAGACCAGCTCGGGGAGCGCTGGGTGCAGCAGCGCCGTTAGGTGGGTGGCGGTGAGGGCGCCGAAGAGCGGGACCGTGGTCGAGGCCGCCCAGTCCCGAGCCGGCTCGATCTCCACGAAGTGGACCGCCACGGTGTCGCCAACCTCCGCCCCCTCGATGTAGAAGGGGCCGGTCTGGGGGTTCAGATAGGGGAACTCACAGACCTCCGAGACCAGGTCCCGCTCGCTGCGCACCCGCCCGGCGAAGCAATCCTCGGTGAAGAGCTGGACCACCGTGCCGGGGCGGACGCGGGCCACCGGTTCAGCCCCGCCGAACGTCCAGGCGTACTGCCCAGCGCTGGGCGTGAACGAGAGGACCTCCAAGTCGCTCAATTGGTCACCTCCGTGTCGGCCGCCGAGTCCGCTCCCCCATCGTGGGGAAGCCGCCAGGGTGGACAAACGCTCTGAGAGTGAGGAGGACTGTATGCCGCCGGGTCGGGCGGTCGCAACACCTCCAAGGGAGCGCCCGCCCCCCTCGGCTCAGGCGCCTCCCCGCGCGAGGGCCAGCAGCCGGTCCAGCACCCGGGCGCCGTCGGCGCTGAGCGCGTTGTGCAGGTACTCGTTGGTGAGCCAGAGCCGCATGCCCCTCGTGAGGGCCGCGGTCTCCTCGGAGAACCTCCGCTCCACGTAGGGGTCGTCGGCGAAGACCAGTGCCGCGCTGGGAACCTCATTGGCATGCAGCTGGGACTCGTCGTACAGCCGCGGCCAGGAGTGCTGGGCGAGGGCCTCGGCGGCGCCGGCGAGCGGGGCCAAGGCCCCGTACTCCTCGAACATCCAGGGATAGACGTGCTCACCCGTGAAGAGCTCGGGCTGGCCCCGGAAGACCTCCGGCTGCATCCGCGCGGCCGACCACCGCGTCGCCCCACCATCGGCGTAGCAGGCCTCGTGGACCACGGCGTAGAGGGGGTTTCGCGAGAACGACAGGTGGGCCTCCAGGTCGTGCCGGAATGCCGGGGACTCCGGGGACAGCTCCACCAGGTGGTGCAGCCGCTCGGCGCCGTTGCTCATCCCCAGCATGATCCCCAGCTGGCGGAAGCGCCTCCAGCTGAGCCGGTCTCCGGAGGGGAGCTGGAGCGGGCCCGACCCGATCCGGGCCTGGAGGGCGAGCACCCGCGGCCGGTCCTCGGGGAACAGCTCGTAGTAGTGGCGGTTGCGCTCCACGATGCGCTGGTAGGTGGCCCGGTAGACCTCGTCCACCGGGAGCCCCACCGGGGGCAGCCCCCCCGTGATCAGCGCCTCCCGCAGGCCCAGGGGGGCCTGGGAGAGGTAGTTGAGGACGCAGAAGCCCCCGAACGACTGCCCGAGGACGCTCCATCGGTCCACCCCAAGGCTCCGCCGGATCAGCTCGGCGTCGGCCACGATCGAATCAGCGCGGAAGTGGGTGAGGTACTCCGCCTGCGCCGCCGGCGTCAACCCGGCGAGGTCCCCCACTGGGGTGGATCTCCCGGTCCCGCGCTGGTCCAGCAGCAGCACCCGGAACTCCTTGAGGGCGCGCTCCATCCAAGCGGGGTTCAGGGGGTTCCCGGCGGGGCGGGGGGCCTCGTGTCCCGGCCCCCCCTGGAAGAAGACGAGGAAGGGCCGCTCCCGGCCCTCAGGAGCTGAGACCTCGCGGCAGAACACCTTGATCGCCGCCCCCGCCGGAACGGCGTGGTCCAGCGGCACCGAGAACTCGTGGTCCACCACCACCAGCCCCGAAACCGGCCGTGGGGCGCCGCCGGGGCTGGTCGCGCCGCCCCCCGCCCCGAGGGCCGCCCCAGCTTCGGTCCCCTCCTCTGGCACGCCCCGCATCCTAACCGGTCATCGGGGCCGCGGCGCGGGTGGTGCGACCGAGCCCCCGGTGCCCGGCGGGGGGCGCCGCCCCACCAGGGCCGGGTCCCCGCCCTCGATCGGGGTCCGGCATTCCCGGGCCCACCTCAGACAGCCCGGTCCTCCATCTCCCAGGCGTGGTCGAGTACGTGCCAGGCGCAGCGCCGGACGGCGTAGCGGAGGGGCCAGCGATCATCTGCGGCCCCACTCCGCCAGACGGTCGCCAGCCGAGCACGCTGCACCTCCCACTGCGTGCCCGGAGGCAGCCGCAGTCCGCTCTTGCGGGCGTACGCCCGCTCGGCCTCACGGACGTGGGCGACAATCTCCTCCCGGTCGCGGCCTCCTCCCCTCGGCCCCTTGCGCAGCTCGGCGGGGACTAGCGAGCGGACGCGATCGAAGGCTCTCCAGCAGTCTTCCACCACCGACACCAATCGAGCGAGCTCAGGCCCCTTCAGCGGCTCCCGGTCCCATGGGGCCGGTTCGCCCGGAGCCCCGAAGTCCGTCGTCACGCCCCCTTCGACCCGTCCCACCACCTCGATCGGGGAAGCGGTGAACTCCGCCCCCACCACCTTGGCGTACCTCGGCGCGTAGTCAACCAGCGCCTGCAGGGCGGCGTCCGCCCCCTTCCCGCGACGGCACCAGCCCGGCCAGTCCAGGGCGCAGGCGAACACCCAGCTCTTGCCCTGCTCCAGATAGACGCGCGCGGCCGGCGGCACCGGCGCATGATGCCGCCGGCCGCCGCCAACCGTCAACCGCGTTGGCGGTGCGGCCGAGGCTCCGGGCCAACCTGCCCCGACCCGCCGCCGGGCCGCTCAGGATGCCGTCAGCACGACCGGGATCGAGACCACGTCGATCCGGGAGCCGTCCTTTGCGGAGAGGTCAAAGGCGGTGAGCTGCCCGGCGCCCGCGAGATGGGTGTGATAGGGGAAGGTGAGGTCGAAATTGCCGCGCTGCCCGGTGCCCGAGGTGGCCATCACCGGCTCATCGAGGACCAGGTTGCCGCCGGAGTCGCGCAGCTCGATCCGGAACTGGGCCTCAAAGACATTGGCCGTGCCCTCCACCCGGATCGAGGTCCCCTCGGCGTCACCGGGGGCCGGGGTCTCGACGAAGATCGCCGGGAGCACCGACTCGAAGTCGGACCGTTGGACCGGTTGGCTGAGGCTGACGTCGGCACCCAGAAGGTGGGTCACCACCTGGCCCTGGAACTGAAACTGGACGCGGGTCACTCCGGGGAAGTGGGTGAGGGTGAAGGTGACCTGGGCCAGCCGCGCCAGGGCCGACGACGGGCTGCCGGAGCTGCTGAACTCCCCGCTCAAGTTGACCGTCGCGACCTGCCCCGAGATGCTGAGGCCGAGCACCCTGGTCCCCAGCGGGACCTGCGAGCTCAGCCCGGCCTGGGACTCCAGGGCGGTTGGGCCGCTCAGCAGCTCGGTCATCGCGGCGAGGGCGATCGCCTTGGTGGCGGGCACCTGGTGGTGGGCGGTGCCGAGGTGATCTCCGCGCATGAGGTACACGTACACCGTGGTGGCTGCGGCGGGGGTGGACGGCGAGGGGCTTGGCGAGGTGGTGGCCCCTGCGGATGGTGAGGGGGTGGGCCGGGACGGGCCCTCGCCGCAGGCGGTCGCCGCCACCATCACCCCGAGGACGGCCGCCATCACCGCCGCGGCGGTCGGCAGGTGGCCAAGCCTGGTCCTCCGGAGGTACCGACTGGCGCCCTCCGCCCAGTCCAACGGTCCCGCCCGCCGCGCGCGCTCACCGGGCGGGAAGTCCCGGTGAGGGCCCCCTCGGCCCCCGGTTCCTCGGCTGTTTGTCTCGCTCATGATCGCCCCCTGCGACGCTCACCGGCGATGGACGCCACCCTCTGACTGTGGGCCGGAGACGCCCTCCCGCCAAGAGTGCTTTCGCGAGCCAGGATGGCGGATCCCACGCACGCGCCTAGGCGTAAACGCCCGGTCCCCGGGCCGGGGCCGGCCCCCTCGTCGGCACGTGGCTGGCTGAGGTGCTGGAAGCGGACCATCGAGCCTCAGCGGGTAGATTCACCCGGCTGGCGGTGGGCGCTTTCCAGGTGACGTGGGAAGGCGCCCGGAGCCAAGCTGAGCCAAGGGCCCGGGCCTTTCCGGGTGGTGCCGTCCGGGGCGAGCGGCCGCTGGTTCCGCCCCAGGGAGACCGCGATGGACAGTCAGGTCGCCGCGAGTTCCTATCCAGCCTCGCTCACCGGCAGCCTCGATCCGGGGGTGAGCCGCTGGCTGTGGCTGGTGAAATGGCTGCTGGCAATCCCCCACGTGGTGGCCCTGGCCGCTCTCTGGATCGCGGCGGGGGTCCTCACCTTCGTCGCCGGGCTGGTCATCCTGGTGACGGGCCGGTACCCAAGGCCGATCTTTGACTTCAACGTCGGGGTGATGCGGTGGAGCTGGCGGGTGGCCTTCTACGCCTATGCGGCGCTGGGCACGGACCGCTATCCACCCTTCAGCCTGCGCTCCGACCCCACCTACCCGGCCGACTTCGCCGTGGAGTACCCGGAGCACCTCTCCCGGGGCCTGGTCCTGATCAAGTGGTGGTTGCTGGCCATCCCGCAGTACCTGGTCGTGGTGGTGCTCACCGGGGGCTTCGGGGTGGTCCTGGGCGGCCCCGGCCACATCATCACCGGCAGCGGGCTCATCGCCCTTCTGGTGCTGATCGCGGCGGTGGCTCTGCTCTCCTCCGGCACCTACCCCCGCCCGCTCTTCGATCTGACGATGGGGCTCGACCGCTGGTGCTACCGGGTCCTGGCCTACACAGCGCTCATGACCGACCAGTACCCGCCCTTCCGGCTCGACTGCGGCGGAACCGAGTCCTCGGCCACGGTCCACGCGACGGCCGGCCCTGCCAGAGGCGGCCGTGCGGCGCCGGCCTGAGCGCGGGGCCGGCATCCTGCCCCGGGCCGGCCTAGGCGCCCTCACAACCTCAGTTCCCTTGAAGGGAACTCGTGGTTCGAGTCCACGCGGCTCCGGCCGAGCTCCGGGTTGCGCGAGCCCTTCCGGACGGACGCCGAGGCGGCCCGCGCACGCACCTCCGGCGGGACCGGCGGTTCGGAGAGGGGATCCCCGCCGCCGGGCACCCTCGTGACGACCGGCCGCGCCGGGCCGCCCGCGGTCCGCCCAGGGTGGCGCAGACTGGCGTTGTGGCTCCCGGGGGAGCCCCCTCACCCGACGGCCGTGATGATGAGCCCAGCCGGGCTGCTGGGAGTGGAGTTCGGGAGCGATGGGGCGGCCGGCGCCGCGCCGTCGTGAGGAGGAAGGGGATGCGTGGCTGGAGACGGATGAACCGGTAGCAGCGGGCCGGGATGGTGGTGGCAGCAACGGTTCAGCTGGGGCTGGCCGCCCTGGCGGGGACCGACCTGGCACGGCGCAGGCCGGAGCAGGTCCGCGGCCCCAAGTGGCGGTGGGCCCTCCTGATCGGGGTGAACTACGTCGGTCCGCTCGCCTACCTCCGCTGGGGACGCGTTGCCGCCTCCCCGCCCGGCGCGAGGAGCGGGAAGACGGGCCCGGCCGGCCCCGTCACCTCCTAGGGCAGCGGCCCGGTGCCGGCGGGTCGGCGAGCATCCCTCGCCCCGAGTTGGCGCAGGGGGCCGGCCCGGCGCGGGCGGGAGCCGACGAACCACCCCCCCAAGGCGGGGCGGGGGATTCTGGAGATTCTCCGCGCCAACGTGTTCACCCGCTTCAACGCCATCCTGGCCGGCCTCTTGATCGTGGTCGCGGTGGTCGGGCCCCCTCAGGACGGCCTGTTCGCCCTGGTTCCTGCGGTGAACACCGCGATCGGCGTCCTCCAGGAGCTGCGGGCGCGCCGCGCGCTGGCCCGACTCGCTGTGGTCACCGCGCCCCGCGCAAGGGTTCGCCGGGACGGAAAGGTGCTGGAACTCCCGGTGGAGTCGGTGGTCCCAGGGGACACGATCGAGCTTCGCCCCGGCGACCAGCTGATCGCCGACGGCAGGGTGCTGAGCAGCCGGGGGCTGCAGGTCGACGAGTCACTGGTCACGGGCGAGTCCGAGCCGGCTGAGAAGGGCGCGGGCGCCCCGGTCCTCTCCGGATCCTTCGTCGTCGCCGGCTCCGGGGACATCCGGGCGGAGGCGGTCGGGGAGGCCGCCTACGCTCGGCGGCTGGAGAGGGAGGCCCGGACCTTCAAGTTGGTCAGATCAGAGCTCCAGGCCGGGACCAACCGGATCCTGCGCGGGGTCACCTGGGTCATGGTCCCGGCGGCGGTCCTGCTGGTCAGCGCCCAGGTCATTCGCTCCGGCTCCCCCATCGACTCCGCCCTGCGCGGGTCAGTGGCCGGGGTGGGGGCGATGATCCCCGAGGGGCTGGTGCTGCTCACCTCGATCGCCTTCGCCCTCGGAGCCATCCGTCTTGCCCAGCGTCGGGTCCTGATCCAGACCCTTCCCGCCGTGGAGGGGCTGGCCCGGGTCGACGTGCTCTGCATCGACAAGACCGGCACCCTCACCCAGCCCACCATGCGGGTCGCGGCGGTGGACCGCCTCGGCCCGGCCGACCCCGAGCCGGTCCTGAGCGCACTGGGCGCCGCCGACCCGACCCCCAACGCCACCATGATCGCCCTCGCCCGGGAGTACCCGGCCCCTCCGGACTGGCCCTGCTCGAAGACAGTGCCCTTCTCATCGGCCCGGCGGTGGAGCGCCGCCGAGTTTGCCGGCCACGGCGCCTGGGTGCTGGGGGCGGCCGATGCCCTCCTCGGGCCCGGCGCCCAGGCTCCAGCGGTGGCGGAGCTCCTCGACCGCGGCGCCGCCGCCGGGGAGCGGGTGGTCCTGCTGGCGGCGGCGCCCGGCGGTCTGGCGGATTCGTCCCTGCCCCAGGACCTGCGCCCGGCGGCCGTCGTCCGCCTCCAGGAGGAGCTCCGGCCCGAGGCCGAGCCCACCGTCGCCTACCTGCTCCGCCAGGGAATAACGGTGAAGGTGCTCTCCGGAGACGATCCCCGGACGGTGGCTGCGGTCGCCCGCCGGGTCGGGATCCCCCAGAGCGAGCATGGGGTGGACGCCGGCCATCTCGGCGATGACCAGGAGGCTCTGGCCGCGGCCATGGCCGGCGGCTCGGTCTTCGGGCGCGTCGGACCCCAGCAGAAGCGGGCGATGATCGCCGCCCTGCAGTCGGCGGGCCACGTCGTGGCCATGACCGGCGACGGGGTTAACGACGTGGCGGCGCTGAAGCAGGCGGACATCGGGATCGCCATGGGCTCGGGCAGCCAGGCCAGCCGGGCGGTGGGGCAGGTGGTGCTGCTGGACAGCTCGTTCGCCGCGGTGCCGATGATCCTGTCGGAGGGGCGGCGGGTCATCGACAACGTGGAGCGAGTCGCCGGAGTGGTGGTGACCAAGACGGTGTACGCCGCCATGCTGGCGCTGGCGATCGGCATCCTGGCGGTGCCCTACCCCTTCTACCCCCGCCACCTGACGGTGGTCAGCGCCTTCACCATCGGGATCCCGGGTTTCTTCCTGGCCCTCGGCCGCCGCAACCCGCGCGCCCGCGCCGGCTTCACCTCCAGGGTTCTCGCCTTCACCCTACCGGCCGGCCTGGCCGCCGGCGGCGCGGTGCTCGGGGCCTACCAGCTGGCGCGGGCCAATCCCCAGGTCACCGCGGTCCAGGACCAGACGGCGGCCGCCCTGGCCCTGTTCGTGGTGGGCATCTGGGTGCTGGCGAGGCTCAGTCGGCCCCTGAACGGGCCGAGGGCGGCGCTGGTGGGGGCGATGGTGGTGCTGGGGGCCGCGGCCGTCGCCGTCCCGCTCACCCGGCAGGTCTTCTCAATCTCGTTCCCACCCCCCGAGGTGCTGGTCGAGACCGCCGCGGTGGCGGCGGGCGCGGTCGGAGTGGCGGCCCTCTGGCTGCGGCTGGAACCAGCCGTCAGACGAGCCCTGCCGGAGCGCTCCCATGGTCACTGACGGCCAGATGCGACTCCAGGAGCTGGTTGGTCGCCGCGGGGGGATGGTGTTGTTGGCGGCGACGCTGGCGGGGCTGGCGGCCGGCGGCGGGCTGACGCTCCTCGGTCTCTCCAGGGCCGGCAGCGCCAGCTGGGTGGCGACCACGGCGCTGGCGATGGCTCCCAGCCTCTGGTGGGTGGTCGACGGGCTACGCCGCTCCCGGCTGGGGGTCGACGTGATCGCCCTCCTGGCCCTGGTCGGGGCCCTGCTGGTGGGCGAGTACCTCGCCGGAGCGGTGATCGGCGTCATGGTGGCCAGCGGGCGGGCGCTCGAGGCGTGGGCGGCGGCCAGCGCCCGACGCGAGCTGAGCTCCCTCCTCCAGCGAGCCCCCAAGGTGGGCAAGCGGCACACACCCGCCGGCGTGGAGACGATCCCGCTGCAGCAGGTCGAGGTGGGCGACCTCCTGCTGGTGGGGTCCGGAGACGTGGTCCCGGTGGACGGAGTTGTCGCCAGCCAGCTGGCGGTGCTGGACGAGTCGGCCCTCACCGGCGAGCCGCTGCCGGTCGAGCACCCCGCGGGGGAGCCGGTTCGGAGCGGAGTAGTCAACTCCGGGGACCCGTTCGACCTCCGGGTCACCGCCCGCGAGGCGGACAGCAGCTACGCGGCGATCGTGCGGCTGGTCCGGGAGGCCGAGTCCTCCACGGCGCCCTTCGTGCGCCTGGCCGACCGCTACGCCGCCTGGTTCCTCTTGGCCACGCTGCTGATCGCCGGGGGGGCCTGGGCCTACTCCGGCGACCTGGTCCGGGCCGTGGCGGTGCTGGTGGTTGCCACCCCCTGCCCGCTGATCCTGGCGGCGCCGGTCGCCATCGTCGCCGGGCTGTCCCTCGCCGCACGCCGGGGCGTGGTGGTCAAGGGGGGACGGTCCCTGGAACAGCTGGCCCGCTGCCGGGTGCTGCTCCTGGACAAGACCGGGACCCTGACGATCGGCCAGCCCGAGGTGGCCGACGTTCTCAGCGCCGGGCCCCGGCCCGGCACCGAGATCCTGCGCCTCGCGGCCTCCCTGGACCAGGCCTCCTCCCACGTCCTGGCGGGCGCCATCGTGCGCGCGGCTCGCCTCGCCGGTCAGACCCTCAGCGCACCGACCGGTGCCCGGGAGGTGGCCGGCTCGGGGATCTCCGGCGTCGTCGAGGGCATCCCGGTCGCCATCGGTCGGGCGGCGTTCGCCGGAGCCACCGAGGAGCTCCCCTGGGTCCGCGCCGCGCGCCGCCGCGCGGCGCTGGAGGGCGCTGCCACCGTCTTCGTCCAGGTCGGCCCCACCGCCGCGGGCGTCCTCCTGCTCGCCGATCCGGTGCGGCCCGACGCGGCCCGGACGCTTCGAGCCCTCCGGCGAGCCGGGATCGAGAGGGTGGCGATGGTCACCGGGGACCGTCCGGAGGTCGCCCAGGCGATCGGCGCCGCCGTCGGGGTGGACGACATCTTCGCCGAGCGCGCCCCGGCGGACAAGTCCGACGTGGTGCAGATGGAGCGCCGCCGGGGCCCGGTGATGATGGTCGGGGACGGCGTTAACGACGCTCCGGCGCTGGCCCTGGCCGACGTCGGAGTGGCGATCGGAGCCCGCGGCGCCAGCGTTTCCTCCGAAACCGCCGACGTGGTGCTGACCGTGAACCGCCTGGATCGGCTCGGGGAGGCGATGGCGGTGGCCCGCCGCTCCCGGTCGATCGCCATGCAGAGCGTGGTCGCCGGGATGGTGATGTCCCTGGCGGCGATGGGGGTGGCCGCGGCGGGCTATCTCCCACCGGTGGCCGGCGCGGTGCTGCAGGAGGCGATCGACGTCATCGTCATCCTCAACGCGCTTCGGGCGCTGCGCCCGGGAGGCGGCTCCCGGGCTCTTCCGGCGCCGGACGCTGAGGTGATCCGGGAGGTCCGCGGGCAGCACCCCGCCATCCGGGCCGCGATCGAGGGCATCCGGACCGCGGCGGAGGCGCTGGACACCGAGGAGCCGGCGGACGCCCTTCGCGGCGTCCGAGAGCTGCGGGCCTCGCTGGTGCGCGAGGTCCAGCCCCACGAGGAGGCGGAGCAGACAGTCCTTTACCCGGTGCTGGACCGGCTGCTGGGCGGCACCGACGCCACCGGGACGATGAGCCGGGCCCACGGCGAGATCCTCCACCAGATCCGGCTTCTGGGCCGCCTGCTCGACCAGATGGGCTCGGATGCCCCCGGGCCCGCCGACCTCGCCGAGCTCCGTCGCCTCCTGTTCGGCCTCTACGCGGTGCTGCGACTCCACACCGAGCAGGAGGAGGAGTACTACCTCTCCCTCGCCGAGGAGTAGGGGCAGCTCACGCGAGCGGCCCCTACCGGGGCGGGGCGGTCGGGGTGGCGCCGGCCCTCAGTCCGGCTGGAGGGGTGCCTTCGCGCTGCCCCCCTCGTCATGACTCTGGTCCACGGTTATGGTGGCGTCGTCGGGGGCCGCGCCCAGCTCACGCAGCCGCTCGCGCATCTCTTGCATCTGCCGCTCAATCTCCGTCACCTCGCGGCTCTGCCGAACCAGGGTCCTCTCGCGCTCCCAGGTGGCGTAGCGGTCGGCCGTGCCCACGACCTTGCGGCCGCGGGGCCCGAACCTCTCCTCGGCCCTCTGCTCGACCTCCTCGCGAAGGTCCGCCACCTGTCGCTGACGGTGCTCGATCTCGGACCTGAGACGGACGGTGAGCTCGTCCTTGAACTGGCGCTGCATCGCCAGCTCCCACCGCTCGAAGAGCTCGTCAGCCAGCCCCGCGGCAAGCTGGCGCATCTCGGCGGGCGCGGCCACCAGGGCCGTTCCCGGGGGCGCCACCCCCGGCTCGCCGGACTCCGACGGGTCTCCTGCCGGCTGCCCCCCACCGGCCGGGGCGAGAGGACCAGGCGCACCCTGCCCCACGGCTGCGGGCCGGTCCGGCTCCCCCCGCGCGATCGACTCCGCGAGCCGATCGGCGTCCTCGGCCGCGACCCGGACCTCGAGCCGGCCGTCAACGTCGATCACCCGGGGGGGCGGGTCGCCGGCCACGATCCGGCCCCTGGCCTCCTCCACCGACAGCCCGGTGCGCCGGGCCAGCTCCTCCACGGTCAGCAGGCGGTGGTCCGAGGGTGACCCCGTGCGGGCGACGCCAACCGTCTCGGGACGGCCAGCTGCCGCCTCCCCCATCACCTCAGGCCGCCTGCCGCCCCAGCTCCTGGCCCCACCGTCGGGCCCGGTCCAGCTCACCGTCGCGAAGGGGCCCGTACTTGCCTCTCACCTGGAAGGCCTCCGGCTTGGCCACGGATCGGTACCCCAGGCGCTCCATCGCCCTCAGGACCTTGGGGGAGGCGCTGCCGAAGGGGCCCCGCACCCGGGTGTCGAAGGCGGCGCACCGGCCGGTGCCCTGGGCCAGGCCGTCGAGCCACTGCTGCATCGGAGGCTGGGTGAGGTCGGGGTCGCTGGGCGCCCGGCCCACCTCGGTCCTGACCCCATCCAGCCGTTGCTGGGTGGGCACCCCGAAGGCGATGACCGGACAGCCCGCGACCAACAGTCCGGCATCGGCCACCACCTCGGGAGTCGCCTCCGCGGTGGAGAGGACCCTGGTCCCGGGTCCGATGCCATCGGCGATCGCCCGGGCCACCGCCGCCGTGTTCCCCCACAGGGATTCGAAAACCACCACCGCGTTCATGCCCATCCCTCCGTCGGGCGGGGTGCCCGGCTCTCCGCCTTGGCCGTCATGCCCGCATCGCCTCCTGACGATCGTACCGCTCTCGGCGGCAGCGGACTGGAGCCAAGATCAGCTTCCGGGAGGGGTCGCTGCGCCGGTCGGGAGCTCGGTTCTTGCCCACTATGCGGCACTCACGTCCCAGCTCTTCTAGAATCCCCAGGTGGCCCGGTACAGCGGCCCTTCCAACGGTTCGCCGACGGTCTTGAAGCTGTCAGCGCATGTCCCCGGCCGGAGAGTGAGCTGAGACCGTGACCGGGTGGGAGCCGGGGTGGGCGCACTGGGCACGCCGTCCGCGGCTGGCGCTGGTTCCGGCGGCCCTCGGTCCCCAAGCCGGCGTGGGGGCCCCCTTTGGGTGGCTGCTGGCGGCCGCCCAAGGTGGCGGGGGGACGCGCGGCGGGATCTGGAGCCGGCGTCAGCACCCAGGGCCCGTGGTGGCAACGCCCGGCCCCCCCGAGGAGCCGATCACCTTCGCCAGTGTGGGCGGGATCGATGAGGTCCGGGACGAGCTGGTCCAGATCGTCGACTTCCTGCGCCATCCGGAGCGGTACTGGCGCCTGCGCTGCCAGCTCCCGCGCGGCGTCCTCCTCGTGGGTGAACCGGGCACCGGCAAGACGCTGCTGGCCCGGGCCGTCGCCGGGGAGGCCGGGGTCCCCTTCATCCACATGGCAGGTTCGGAGTTCGTGGAGGTGTACGTGGGGCTCGGCGCCAGCCGGGTCCGCCAGCTCTTTGCCAAGGCCCGCGAGGCGGGTTCGGCGATCGTCTTCATCGACGAGGTGGACGCCGTGGGCGGCCGCCGCCAGGGGGCCGCCGGCGGCACCGCCGAACAGAATCACACGCTCAATCAGCTGCTCACCGAGCTCGATGGGTTCACGCCCCGCTCCCGCCTGGTGGTGCTCGCCGCCACCAACCGGGTGGACGTCCTCGACCCCGCCCTGCTCCGGCCGGGACGGTTCGACCAGCAGATCACGGTCCACGTCCCCGACCGGGCCGGGCGGCTGGCCATCCTTCGGATTCAGACTTCTCAGATGCCGCTGGGCTCGGAGGTGGACCTGGACCGGATCGCCGGGCAGACCACCGGCTGGACCGGGGCCCACCTGAAGAACCTGGTCAACCGGGCGGCGCTCTGGTCGGCCCGCCTCGACCGCGCCGAGATCCGGATGGACGCTCTCGAGGCCTCGTATCAGCAGGTGCTCCTGGGGCCCGCCCGGACTGTCACCCTCAGCCGGGAGGAACGGGAGCGGGCCGCGTACCACGAGGCCGGTCGCGCGGTGGCGGCGGTGCTGGGCCCGCTGCGGGCGGCACCCGCCGCCCTCAACATCACCCCGCGGGGAAGGCGAACCGGGACCAGCGCCGCCGGCTCGGCCAAGGACACCTCGGACTTCACCGCCTCCGAGCTGCGGGCCCGGATGGTGGCGGCCTTCGGCGGACGGGTGGCCGAGGAGGTGCGCTACGACGGTGACGTGAGCACCGCCTCCGAGGACGACATGCGCGAGGCGACGATGATCGCCGCCAACATGGTCTGGCGCTGGGGGATGTCCAGCATCGGGCCCGCCGACTACGCCGCCCTGGAGGCCGTGCGCCTCAGCGCCGGGCTGCTCGGACCCGGGATCAGCGACGCCTATGCCCACCTGATCGACGAGGCGATCCGCCAGCTCCTGGATTCCGCTCAGGGGCGGGCGCGGGCTCAGCTCGAGGCCAGCTGGGACGCGGTGCGCTCGCTGGCGCAGGAGCTGGTGGCCCGCGAGACCCTTAACGCGGGAGAGGTCGGCGCGATCCTGGGCCGCAGCCCGGAGTGGCGGGCGCAGCCGGAGACCTCCCTCGAAGCGCCTCCCGGCCTCAGCCCGTGAAGCAGAGCGCCCGGAGGCGCTCGGCCAGAGCGCCGTCCACAGCTCCGGTGTCCAGCTCAACCCGCCGGTACAGCCAGAGGAGCAGGTCGGAGGCCCGGGCAACCATCGCCGGAGTCGCCGCGGGCGCCCCCCGGGAGTGGACCACAGTCCCCTGGACCTCCCCATCCTCGACGGTCCAGGCCGCGTCGATGTCGCTGCAGATCAGGGCCAGGCGACCCTCCAGGGCCGGTCGCGGAGGATCGGCGGGGTCGGCCGGGCTGGAGACCGAGAAGGTGAGGAACTCGTCCACCGCGTCGGCCGCGACCTCGGGGTCGATCACCAGCTGCCGGCCCGCGGCGTGGGCGGCGTCCCAGTGGTGGACCGCCGCCTCCTGCACCTGGTGGCGCACGACGAACGCCACGTCCTGCTGGGCGGGCGCCCAGGTCCAGCACCGCGCCTTGGGGTCCGCCAGCCGGAGCACCGACACCAGCCGGGCCGCGCCGGCCCGGAAGACCTCGATCAGGTGATCTTCTGAGGCATCCGCCGGGCGCCGGGATTCGTCGGGCGGCGCGGGCTGCTGCTCCTCCACCACCGTGGTCCAGAACCAATGGACCTCGGTGAGGTGCCGCACCAGGTCGCCAACCGTCCAGCCCGGGCAGCCCGCCACCTTCGCCTCGAGGTTGCCGTCGGCGGCGGCGGCGAAGCCCGCGCTGTGCCCCTCGATGGCGGCAAGGCGATCGAAGCTTGGTTCGGGCACGGCGTCAAAGTAGGACACGTGGACGAAAGGTGTCAATCGTCTCGGGTGGGGCGACCCCAGGGGCGCCGCCGCGACAGGTGGTCACCGGCCGGGTCAGATGGGAGGGGCGGTCACCTCGCGCCGTCGCCGCAGCCCAAGTGCCGGGGCGAGCACACCGGCCGGGGGCAGACCGGCGCCGGCCGCTCAGCTGGCGCTGGCGGCCCTCTCGGGATGCGGCTCCCCGGCCCGCTCGGTCGCCGCCACCGGGGCCAGGTGGGTGCGCAGGAGCAGGAAAGCCAAGAGGAAGGCCACCGCGCAGAAGCCGGCGAAGACCCGGAAGCCAGCATCGGTGGACTGGACCAGGGCCCGGCCCAGGTGCCCGCTCAGCACCCCACCCGCCCCGAGGAAGACCCGAACCGCCACCGAGGGTGGCAGGCTGGCCTCGGCGACCACCAGAGCGAGGGTGAAGGAGAGGGCCATCCCCACGTTGCGCAGGGTGAAGAACATGCCCGAGGCCACCCCGGTCCGCTCCCGGGGCGCTGAGGAGACCACCGCCTTGGTCAGGGCGGGCCAGGCAAACCCGTTGCCGGCCGAGACGCACAGCAGGGGAACCACGACGGCCACCAGGTCGAGCCGAGTTCCGAGCCGGCTCAGCAGGACGGCGCCCAAGATGAGGAAGGCGAGCCCGAGGATCACCGGGCGGGCCGGACCCAGCCGGTCGGCCAGCGCCCCGCCCAGCGGAGCCAGCACCAGCTGCGGCACCGCGATCGGCAGAAGCGCCAGACCCGCTTCGAGGGGGCTGAGGCGCAAGGCTCCCTGCAGGTAGAAGGTGAGAAGGAAGGTGGTCGCGAACATCCCGGTGGCGTAGAAGCTGACCACCGCCAGGGCCACCCGCAGCTGCCGGTTGCGCAGCAGCCGCAGATCGAAGGTGGGCCGGCGCGCGCGCAGCTCCCAGGCCACGAAGAAGGCGAGGCAGACCGCGCTCACCGCCAGGAGGCCGATGATCCGAGCCGAGCCCCAACCCCACGCCAGCCCCTCCGAGAGCGCGACGAGACGCGCCACCAGCGCCGCCGTGAAAGCGCCGGCGCCCGCCCAGTCGGTGGCCAGCCCGCGCCCCGAGGCGTGGTCGTTGGGCAGCAGGAGCGCCCCGGCCACGAGGCCAGCTGCGGCGAAGGGCACCGTGACATAGAAGATCCAGCGCCAGCCCAGGGTGCCCACCAGGGCGCCGCCGGCGACCGGGCCGACGATCGAGCCCATCACCCAGGCTGTTGAGTTGATCCCCAGCGCCCGGCCGGTCTCAGATGGGCGGAAGGCGCCCACGATGAGCGGCACCGCGGTGGCTGAGGAGAGCGCCGCTCCGACGCCCTGGAGCAGCCGCCACCCGACCAGCACCTCGCCGCTGGAGGCGAGGCCGCACAGCATCGTGCCCACCGTGAACAGGCCGACCCCGACAAGGAAGATCCGTTTGCGGCCGATCACATCCGACCAGCGGCCGGCCGGAAGCAGGAAGACGGTGCTGGTGATGATGTAGCCGGTGAGGGTCCAGAGGCCGGTGGTGACCGTGGTGTGGAGGCCGGCCACGATCCGGGGCAGGCCCACCACCACGATGGTTCCGTCCACGTTGCCGATGAAGGCCACCACGGTGACCACCGCCAGGATCAGCCACCGCCGAGGGTGGCCGGGAGCCGCGGGCACCAGGGACAACACAGCACCTGTGAGGGGGAAGGGAGGCACGGCTGGCACCAGCCGCCACCGAAAGCTGATCTCAGTATAGGGTCCACCGCAGGACCTCCAGCTTCCCCGGGCGCCAAGCGCTGTGCGCTTCGAGACCGGAAGGTCGGCGGCAGCGGCGACTCAGCGCGCCGGCCCACCTCCGAGGTGGCGGGCGAGGAAGTCCAGGGCCCTCGGGTACGCGTCCAGCCGGTTGGCCCGCTTGGCGAGGCCGTGGCCCTCGTCGAGGTAGACCAGCAACTGGCACTCCACCCCCCGGGCCCGGAGCGCCGCGGTCAGCTGCTGGGCCTCGCCAAGGGGCACCCGGGGGTCGTTGGCGCCGTGGATGACGAACAGAGGGGCCCGCATCTGATCGACGCGGTTGAGCGGCGAGGCCGCCTCCAGGAAGTCGCGATCGCGCTCCAGCGACCCGTACTCCGGCTCCCTCTGGGAGCGCCGGTAGGCGGAGGTGTTCTCCAGGAAGGAGACCAGAGAGGAGATGCCCACGATGTCCACCCCGGCGGCCCAGAGCCCCGGCTGGAAGGAGAGGCCGGCCAGGACCATGTAGCCGCCGTACGACCCACCCCAGAGGGCGGCGCGAGCTGGGTCCAGCCCCAGGGTCGGCAGGAATGAGTGAACCGCGGCCAGGTCGGCCACGGAATCGAGGCGCAGGCGAACGTCATCGGCGGAGTACCAGCTCCGGCCATACCCCGTCGAGCCGCGCACGTTGGGCACCACCACCGTGTGACCCGCGGCCGCCAGCCCCTGGATCACCGGGTTGAATGCGCAGACCGACTGCGACTCCGGTCCTCCGTGGATGTGCAGCACCGAAGACCCGGCCAGCTCGGGCTGGGGGGAGGCCGAGGGGCCGTAGACGAAGCAGGGGATCGACCGGCCGTCGGGGGTGGGCACCCGGTGGCTGGTGGGACGGGCGACGGCGGCCCCGTCCAGCGGCGCGGTGCTGTCCGCCACGGTGCTGACCGACCCCGACTGCGCGTCGACCAGGAGCACGTTGCCCGGCACCCCCGGGCTGCTGAAGGAGATGGCCAGGAAGCGGGACCCCGGCGCCCACACCGGGGCCGGCAGCCCTGGCTCCCCCACCCAGCCCTCGTCAGGGAGGGCCAGGGTCCTGAGCCACTCGCCACTGGTGCCGTCGTGCAGGGCCAGCCGCGCGACCCCGTCCTCGTTGGTCCGCACCAGCAGAAGGCGCCCGTCGGGGGAGGGCCAGGCGGTGAGGTCCCGGCCCGGCGCCACGACAAGGTCGGCCCAGCCGCCCCCGAACGGATCGAGGCGAGCGACCACCGTGTTCTCCCGGGCCCGGTCGGTGGTGACGATAAGGGACCCTCCGGCCCAGCGGGGGAGGAGGTGCTGGGCCGGTTCCTCGGAATCGGTGAGCGCCGTGGTCGGCCGCCCGGCGAGGCCGAGCAGCAGGAGCTGCTGGGACATCGGGCGGCTCGCCGAGCGCGACACGACGGCGGTCAGCCCGTCGTCGGCCATCGCGAAGTCCTCGACCGCACCGCCCTCGTCGTACACCACGGTCTCCTCGCCGGTGTCGATCGTCCGCACCACGACATCGAAGTCGACGGAGTTGCGCCGGTTGGTGGCGTACACCACCCGGCCGGGCAGGACGTCGATGAGGTTGTGCAGGAACCGGGGGTCGCGCACCAGGGGCGTCAGCCCCTCCAGGGCGACCGGGGCGGCGGGCGCGGGCTGGAGGGCCAGGGTGGAGAGCTGCTGGCGCTCGTCGCCACCCTCATCGTGCTGGACCACCACCGTCCGCAGGCCGGTCAGGTAGCGACCCGAGCAGTTGCCGGAGAGCGCTGTGAGCCAGCTGCTCCCCCCCGCCGGGTCCAGCTCCACCAGCTGCACCGAACCCGGGGCATCGCAACCCGCCAGCACCCGGCCCTGGTCGTCCACGTCGAAGGCGCGCCAGACGGGAAGCCCGAGGAAGGTTGAGATGCCTACGTCCATCAGGGCGAGGGTAGCAGCGGGGGCGGGGGGCGCCCGGCCACTCCGGGATCGCCGAGGGCGGCACTGAGCGGAGCGCCCACCCCCACCGAGCGCCGACGGTGATACGAGCGCATCTTGGCCCGGCTCCCACAGGTGGCCATGGCACACCAGGTGGCTGTGCGGCCCCTCGAGCGGTCGTAGAAGGCCCAGCGGCAGCCCTGCGCCCGACAGACCTTGATCCGCGACCAGCGCCCCTCAGCCTGGGCGTGGAGGGCGATCGCCAGGAGGCGAATCAGCGCCCCATCGACCCCGCCATCCACCGCCCCCAGTTCGACGCGACCTTCGGCGCCGACGCGGAGGGCAGGGCGGCCTCGCCGGGCCGCCGCGGTCAGCTGGGCAGCGGCGCGGGCCAGCGCCTTTTCCTCCACGAACAGGGCCGGGTTGTTGGCCGCCAGCAGGAGCCGGAGGGCCTCGCGAAACTCCGTGGTCCGGCGCTGATCGACAGGAGTGATCTCCTCGGACTCGCCCGTCCAGCCGTGGGCGGAAAGCCACGCCCCCACCGCCGCCGGGGAGTCCAGGAGGTCGCGGCCGCCCTCGGCATCCCAGGTGTTGACGAAGGACTGCAGCAGGGCCAGATCGCCGGGAGCCCGACCGGCACGGTGCCGCTGCTCGGACCCGTCGGTGAACGCTGGCGGAACGCGGCCCATCGCCTCCACTGTAGTCGAAGGCAGCCCGCTTTGTCTTACCTGAAAACAGCTTTCGCTGGTAACATCACAAATCGTGCCCCGCGTCCTGACCGCTCCCACCGCCGCCACCGGGCAGCCCCGGTTCACCCTCTCTTCGCCGGCCGACGCTTGGCGATGGGGATAGCTCTCAGCCTGGCCGCGGCGGTGGGCTACGGCGCCTCGGACTTCCTGGCGGGGGTGGCGGGACGCCGGGGCCACGCCGCCATCGTGGCCCTGCTGAGCCAGCCGCTCGGCCTGGTCACCGCCGTGTTGGGGCTCTGGCTTTTCCCCTGGACCGGGCCGGCCCCGGCCAGCCTGGGATGGGGGGCGGTCAGCGGCGTGGGCAGCGCGGTTGGGATCCTCGCCCTGTACCGAGGGCTGGCCATCGGTGAGATGACGGTGGTCGCGACCCTGGCCGGGGTGCTCACCGCCCTCATCCCCGCGGCGGTGGGGCTCGCCCTGGGCGACCGCCCGGGGCAGCTGGCGCTGGTGGGCATTGTGGTGGCGATCCCGGCGGTGGCGATGGTTTCCTGGCAGGGCGGGAGGGCGCACCGTCGGCCGCGGGGGATCCCCGAGGCGGTTGTCGCCGGGGCCAGCTTCGCTTTGCTCTTCATCAGCCTGGACCGGGCCGGGACCGGCTCAGGAACCTGGCCGCTGGTGGCGGGCCAGCTGGTCGCGCTGGTGACCATCGCGACCGTGGCCACGCGCCTTGGCGGCCAGCGGCGCAGCTGGCGGAGGGTGGCTCCGCTGGCGATCGCGGCGGGCGCCCTCGGGGGAATCGGGAACATCCTCTTCCTCGAAGCCACCGGGGTCTCCCAGCTCGCCATCGTCGCCGTGATCAGCTCCCTGTACCCGGCCGTCACCGGGGTGCTAGCGAGGTTCGGCCTCGGGGAGCGATGGAGCGGGATCCAGAAGCTGGGGCTGGCGGTGGCCGCCATGGCCGTGGTCCTGATCGGCGTGTGACCACGGGGACCCGCGCCCTCGGTGGGCGGCTGGATGCCGCGAGCGACGCCCTGCGCCCCTGGGGCGACCGCCGGAGGGCGGCCTGCCCTCCACCGCGTCTTGGACCGCCCCGGTTCATCCGCGCCGGTGCCCGGCCGCCCCGGGGGGGAGTCACGGGCCGCAGGTGATGGGCCCATGGCGGTGGAGATCGGTCCACCTCCCCCACAACCAGGGCGGAGAGCTCGCCGGTTGCGGTTCCACCGAGGGAGGAGATTGGCCCCGCCTCACCCAGCCAGATAGCCCTGGAGGGTGGGCGCGATCCACGCGACAACCAGCTCAGGATCGGCAGAGGCCAGCGGCTCGATGCAAAGCAGGTAGCGAGCCACCGCCAGGCCCACCAGCTGGCTGCCCACCAGCGTGGCGCGCAGCTCCCGCTCGGCACCCTTGAGGACGGTCCCCACCGGCTCGACCACCGCCGCCCCGAGGAAGCCGGCCAGAAGCTCCCGCGCCCGGTCGTCGCTGACCGCGGAGCGCAGCATGGCCAGCAGGGGCTCGCGGGTGGGCGGCCCCTCCCACAGCCTGAAAAAGAAGCGGATGACCCGCTCGCCGGCTCCCGAGGGGTCGCCGCCGCGGAGCAGGTCGAGGATCTCGGCGGGAACCAGGGGCACCTCGAGGGCGACCGAGAAGAGGCGCTCCTTGCACTGGAAGTAGTGGGAGACCAGGGACGGGTCGACCCCGGCCGCGGCGCCGATGTCCCGGAGGGTGGTCTCGCGGTACCCGCGCTGCGCGAACAGCCGCCGGGCCACGGCGAGGATCTCCGCCTTGGTGTCCTCGCTCCCCGGCCGGCGGCCCGACCGCGGGCTCAAGGCGTGCGCCGTCGCAGGGTGAGGGCGCCGACCAGGAGGGCGAGGGGCCAGCAGAGCAGCACCACCAGGAGATCCTTGAGCAGCTCGGTGCCGAACGCCGTGGAGCTGGCGGCGCGGGTGATGCCGTCCACCGCATAGGTGAGGGGCAGCGCGTTGGCCAGCCCCTGGAGGGGTGGGATCATTGCGCTCCGGGGGACGAAGAGGCCACAGAGGAGGGCCTGCGGAAAGACCAGGGCGGGCATGAGCTGCACGGCCTGGAACTCGGTCCGGGCGAGCGCACTGAAGCAGAGGCCCAAACCGGCCCCGAGCAGGGCGTCCAGCACCGCGAAGACGACGATCAGCAGAAGGCTCCCCCTCACCGTCACCTGGAGGGGCCCGAGCACCAACGCCAGGACCAGGCCCACCTGTACCAGCGCGGTCGCCGCGAAGGCCAGAGCGTAGCCAATGAGGATGTCCAGCTTGGCCACCGGGGTGGCGAGGAGACGCTCCAGGGTACCGCTGGACCGCTCTCGGAGCATCGCCACCGAGGTGACCACGAACATGAGGACGAAGGGGAAGAGGCCGATCAGCTCGGGGGCGATGCGATCGAAGACGCTCCGATCGTCGTTGAACATGTAGCGGAGCAGGGCCATGAGGACCAGGGGGACCAGCATCATGAGGGCCAGGGTGCGGGGGTCCCGGCGCAGCTGGCGCAGCACTCGCCACGCGGTGGCCGCGGTGCGGCGGAGGCTCACCCGGGCTGCTCCAGCTGCCGGACCACCTGCAGGAAGGCCCGGTCCAGGTCCGAAGCCCCTGTCCGCCGAAGGAGGGCGGTGGGGGCTTCATCGGCAACCACCCGTCCGGCGCGGAGCAGGACCAGCCGTTGGCAGCGCCGGGCCTCGTCCATCGCGTGGCTCGAGACCAGCACGGTGGTGCCCTCGGCGGCCAGTCGCGCGAAGAGTGACCACAGGTCCTCACGGAGCAGGGGGTCCAGCCCCACTGTGGGCTCGTCCAGGATCAGGAGTGGGGGGCTGGCCAGGAGGGCGGTCGCCAGCGACACTCGCGAGACCTCGCCGCCAGACAGGTTGCCCACCCGGTCCTCCGCCCGACCTTCCAGTGAGACCTCGCGGATCGCCGCGCCGACCCGGGTCCCGGAGACCCCCAGGATGGAGGCGAAGTAGGCGAGATTCTCCCGCACCGTGAGGTCCCCATAGACGGCGGGCGCCTGGGTGACGTACCCCACCAACGGGCGCGCCCCGGGAGAGCCGGCCGGATGACCGACCACCGTGACGCTGCCCGCGCTGATCCGCTGGACGCCGACCATCGCTCGCATGAGCGTCGTCTTGCCCGCCCCACTCGGTCCCAGCAGCCCCACCAGGGTGCCGGCGGGAACGACAAGGTCGACCCCCTCCACCACGGCACGGCCCCCCCGCACCACGGTGAGACCCCGGACCTCGACCGCGTAATTCATCAAGTGTTGAATTATCAACCTCCCCTCCCCACAGGTCAAGGAAGCTTCAGGCGGTCGGCTAATCCCGCACCACCTCCAGGGTCTCAAGGCTGGGATCGGCCGCGTAGGCGATCCGCACCCCGGATGCGGCCGCCACCCGCAGCGCCTCAAGCAGCGGCGCGGTTATCACCTCCCCGGGAGACAGCACCGGTATCCCCGGGGGATATGGGGCCACCAACTCAGCCGCGGTCCGGCCGATCGCCAGGTCGGCCGGGACTCGCTCGTGGGCGGCGAAGAAGGCGGCACGGGGGCTCATGGCGAGGGTCGGCCGCACCTGCCAGCTGGCCGCCGGCCCCAGGGGACGGGCCGGGCCGAAACCGGACGACTTCACCGCCTCGGCGATCCCTCCGGTGAGCGCCGCCACCGTGCCCTGGTCGTCCGCGATGGTGACCACCGGGACCAGGGTGTCGCGATCGGCGAACTCCAGGGCCAGGTCCCGCTCCAGGAGTGCCATCTCCACCGCGACCCCATCCGCCCCAATTGGCGCCAGCTGGACCACCAGCCTCAGGGGGTCGAATCGCGCCGGCCCCAGTCGGCTCAGGGTGGACTCGTCAGGGACCCCGACGCCCGGGAGCGCCGCCGCCAGTGCCCGCCGCGCCGAGCGCACCAACTGCAGGGCCGGCTCCAGCAGCTCCGGGCCCCTCGTCTCCATGAGGCCGAGCGACCCGTCGATGCTGGCGAGGATCGAGCCGGCGGGGCTGGTGGTGTGGGTGGCCTGAAACGCCCGCTCCAGTCGGCCTCGGTCCATCCGCTCCAGCCGGGCGCAAACCAGGCTTGCCTGGCTGTGTCCGGGCAGCAGCTTGTGGATGCTGGTGACGAGGGCGTCGGCACCGACGGCCAGAGCGTGGGAGGGCAGGTCAGGGTGGAAGCCAAAGTGTGCGCCCCACGCCTGGTCCACGAGGACTGGCATCCCCGCCTGGTGGGCCAGGGCGGCCAGCTGCGGCAGGTCGGAGAGCGTTCCGAGGTACCCCGGCTCGGTCAGCAGGACCGCCTTGGCGTCGGGGTTGGCGGCGAGCGCCTCCCGCAGGTCGACGGGGCTGGTCCCGATCGGCAGCCCGGTGACCTCGTCGCTCCGGGTTGGAAGCCATCGCGGCTCCAGCCCCGCCAGGATGAGGCCGAGGAGCAAAGACCGGTGCAGCGAGCGGCTGACGATCACCCGGTCCCCCGGCTGGCCGATCGCCAGGCAGAGCGCCTGATTGGCCTGGGTCGACCCCCCAACCGAGAACCGGCACCAGTCAGCGCCGTAGTGCTCGGCGGCCAGCTGCTCGGCACGATCGAGCACGCCGACCGCCAGCTTGGGCGTGTCGAGGCCGCCGAAGAGCGGTCGGTCGGAGTCCACCGCCACCGCCAGTCGGGGGTCCAGGGTGGCGATTCGGCCCTTGTGCCCAGGGATCGTGAACGAGGGGGCGGGGCGGCGGCGGGCGGCGAGGTAGGCCTCCATCAGCGGAGTGGGCCGAGGCGGTCGGGAGAGGGGAAACCCCCTGGCGCCCTGCTCAAAGGCTGGAGGCGTGAGCCGCCCCCGGGTGGCGAGGGGCGTCTCGGGACCGATCAGGTGCCAGACGGAGCGCAGGGCATCCGCCAGGGTGTCCTGCGCCCGGGGCAGGCCCTCCGCCACCGCCTGCCGCGCCACCGCCAGGGCGGCTGGGTCGGACCTCTCATACGCGCCGACGACCTGCGAGCTGGGGTTGGTCCGGAGGTGCCACGACATCGCGAGCAGGAGGGTCCAGGCCCCAAGTGGGCCCCCCAACGGGCCTTCTCGCCGGGGCCACCACCGGGCCACCTGGGGATTTAGGGCTGGCAGGCCGTCCACCCCCTCCCACAGGGGGTCCGGCGCCGCGAACCGGACGGTGCCGATGTGGGCATGCACTGAGGCCGCGGTGCAGAGGAGGCAGGGCTCCAGGGTCGTGTACAGAGTGTGGCCGAGGTAGGCTCCGGGACCCAGGCCGGCGAGAGCGTTGATCTCCGCGTGGGCCAGGTTGCCGCCCGTCAGTTGCCCGGGCAGCCCCTCCCCTTCCCCACGGCGGCTGCGCCCGGCAGCCACCACGCGGCCGGTGGGGTCGGTGACGACCGCTCCCACCGGGACGCTCCCCCGCTGGTTGGCCTCCCAGCTGAGCTCCACGGCCCGGGCCCAAGCCTCGCCGATCGGACCGAGGACAAGCTCCGGAGACGCCCCACTGCTCATGGGCGCCCAGGGTATCGAGCCCGAGGGGTGCTCCGGTGGGCTAGGAGGCGCGGCGAGCCGGCGGGACGGGGATGGCTCCAGCGCCGGGCATCCGGAGCGTTCCTTCCGGCGTGTTCGCCGAGGATCTTTGACCACGGCCGGCCCGAGACGTACGCTTCCCCCATGCTCGTCTTCCTGGCCGCCCCTTCAGCCGCCGGACCTCGGTCAGGCTCCGGGCTCGCTCGGGCGCCGGGGACGAGGGCGGGAGTCGGGACCTAGCCGAAGGCGGCGGGTCTGGGTGGGGGTGGATCGGTGGTGTGCCCAAGGCGACCAGCCCGGGCCGGCGGGGGCCCCTCTGCCGATGACGGCCGGGGGGCAGACTGCCGGTCCCGGAGGTGGGCAGCGTCCGGGGCCATCTGCCGCGGTCTCCACCGGCGTCGGGACAGGGGGCGGCGACGGTGCGCGTCCTGATCGTTGAGGACGACCGGTCCACGGCCGCTTCGCTACATCGGGGGCTGGCAGAGGCGGGCCTCGCCGTCGATCTGGTCGAGAACGGAGAGCAGGCGGTGGCCGCCGCCATGACCACCGCATTCGATGTGATCGTGCTGGACGTGATGCTTCCGGGAGAGCTCGACGGCTTCGCGGTCTGTGCCCGGCTTCGCCGGCTGCGAGTGCCGTCCTGCGTTTTGATGCTCACCGCCCGCGACCGGATCGACGACCGGGTGCGCGGGCTGGAGGCGGGAGCCGACGACTACCTGGTGAAGCCCTTCGCCTTCCGCGAGCTCCTGGCTCGGGTGAGGGCACTGGCGCGGCGCCAGGTGGAGGACCGGGCCAACCTGCTGGTGGCTGGGGAGCTGGCCCTGGACGTCGCCGCCAAGCGCGCCACGGTTCGAGGCGTGCCGCTCATCCTCACCGCCAAGGAGTTCGCGATCCTGGAGTTCTTCCTCCATCACCCGGGCCAGGTGCTGAGCCGCTCCCAGATCGAAGAGCACGTCTGGAGCTACAGCTTCGACGGCACCTCGAACCTGGTCGAGGTCTACATAGCGCGCATCCGGCGCAAGCTGGCGGACAACGGGCTCCCCGATCCGTTGGCGACGCTCCGGGGCTCCGGCTACCGCTTTGACTCCGATCGCCTGTGGTCGCATTCCTCCGCCGCACCCGCGTCCGGCTGACGCTGGCGTACACCGTCGGCGCGGCGGTGGTGCTCAGCGCCGGCGGGGTGGCCTTCTGGCTGGTCTTCAGCGACCTCTCCCTCGCCGCCATCGACAACAGCCTGCGCGGTGAGGCCCAGATCCTGGCCGCCGGCCTCCACGCCAGCGGCGAGTCAGTGCTCTTCAACGGCAGCTCGACCCTGCCCAGCCGGGCCCCGGACGGCTCTTCCATCGGTGCCATGGTGGTCGCCAGCGACGGCCGAGTGGTTGACCAGGCCGGGCAGGCGGTCCGGGCCAGAACCGTGCTGGCCTCCCTGCGAGCGAGCCCCAAGACGGGTGGGGCCCCGGTGCTGGACACGGTGGTGGCCGGCGGGGTGAGCCAGAGGGCCCTGGTCCAGCGCATCGACGTGGGCGGGGGGCAGACTGACGCGCTGGTCCTAAACCGCCCCCTCGATGAGTACCAGCAGTCACTGAACCTGGCCGCCGCCCTCCTTGGGGTGACCGGCCTGGTGCTGGCGGTGGGCTCGGCCCTCTCCGCGTACTGGCTGGCGGGCCGGGTGCTCCGCCCGGTCCGGATCATCACCCTCACCGCCCGGGACCTCAGCGAGCACAGCCTGGACCGGCGTCTGAACCTCAACCTGCCCGACGACGAGCTCGGCTCCCTCGCCCAGACCTTCAACCAGATGCTGGACCGGCTCGAAGCCGCCTTCTCCGCCCTGCAACGATTCACTGCGGACGCCGCCCATGAGCTGCGCGGTCCGCTCACGGCCCTCCGTTCTGAGGTGGAGGTGGTGCTCCAGCGACCTCGGGGGCCGGAGGCATACCGCGACTCCCTGGGGATAGTGCTCGCGGAGACCGAGCGCCTCAGCCGGGTCACCGACCAGCTCCTCCTGCTGGCCCGGGCGGACGTCGGGACGCTGGAGCCGGCCTGCCGGACGATCGACGCCTTCGACCTCTTGGAGGAGACCGCCGAGCGCTGGCGCCCCCTCGCGGCGGGGACCAGGGTGAATGTCGCCGTCCACCTGCCCCAGGAGGGCACCGTCTGGGGCGACCCCGACCTCCTGCGCCGGCTCCTCAACAACCTCATAGACAACGCCATCCGCCACACCCCGCCGGGGGGCACGGTCACCCTCTCCTGCCAGCTGGGCCGAACCCGCTGGCGGCTCGGGGTGCAGGACACCGGAGCCGGCGTGGACCCAGCTCTGCGGCCGATCCTCTTCCTCCCATTCGCCGGCTCAGATCCGGGCCGGAGCCGCGAGGGCGGCGGCGCCGGGCTGGGGCTGGCGCTGGCGGCGGCCATAACCCGGGCCCACAAAGGCACCATCTCGCTCGAGGAGGGTCCGCCCGAGGGAGCCCACTTCTTGGTCGAGCTTCCCTGTGGCCCGGCCTGAGGGACACGGCCACCGGCACCCGGAGGGCGGTCCGGTCAGGGACGGTGCGCCCCAGTTCCCCGGAGCGCCGCCACCACGTCCCGGCGGGCCAGGAGGGTGCCCGCGGTCAGGTCGCGGCGGCCGAGGCCCGGGGAGAGCGACCGGGCCAGCCGGTCCACGCTCACTCCAAGGATGGCGGCCGCGGTTGCGAGAGTGCCGCGCTCGGGCGCCCAGCGCTCCAGGACGCGAGCCCAGTGGCGCTGCCGGAGCCGGGCGATGAGGCAGGGCCTCCCCCGGCCCCCGCTTCCACTGGTGGCGAGGCGCACGGCTGCCTCCCCCAGCGCTAGGCGGCCAGCCTCTCGTCGCTGACCAGGTGCCCGTCGCGCAGGCGGATCTGCCGATCGGTGCGCGCCGCCAGCTCGAGGTCGTGGGTCACTATGAGGAACGTGACCGAGCTCTCCAGGTTGATGCGCCGCATCAGCCCCAGCAGCAGGTCGGAAGTCTCGGTGTCCACCTCCCCCATCGGCTCGTCCCCCAGCACCAGGCTGGGCTGGTTGATGAGCGAGCGGGCGATCGCGATGCGCTGCTGCTCGCCGCCTGAGAGCTGCGTCGGGCGGTGGTTGGCGCGATCGGCCAGGCCGACCTCCGCCAGGAGCGCCTCGGCCCGGGCCCTGGCCGCCCGTCGGTCACCCTTGGAGTACCGCAGCGGCAGCAGGATGTTCTCCATCGCGGTCATGGTGGGGAGCAGGTTGAACTCCTGAAAGATGAACCCGATCCGGTGGCTGCGGAGCTCGGCCCGCTGGCGTTCATTCAGGGTCCCCGCGTCCACCCCGTCGAGCAGGACTCGCCCCGCACTGGGCTGCATCAGGAGGCCGACGCAGTCGAGCATCGTGGTCTTGCCGCTCCCCGACCGGCCCACCACGGCGACGAACTCTCCCTGATCGACCTTCAGGTCGACGCCGGCCAGCGCCGTCACCCCGTGAACGGGATCGCCGTAGTGCTTGGTGAGCCCCTCGAGGCGCATTGCCGGCATCGTCAGCCCTCCTACTGGGACCGCAGGGCGGTCACCGGGTCCATCCGGGCGGCTCGGATCGCGGGCAGCAGCCCCGCCCCGGCGCCGAGGGCGATGGCGAAGCCGAGCGAGAGCAACGCCAGGCGCGGGGTCACGAGGAACAGGCCCCCCGTCGGGTCACCGGCATTGAGGGCCACGGTGAGCGCCACCCCGAGCAGGAAGCCGATCACCCCCCCGATCAGTCCGATGAGGGCGGCCTCGGCGAGGAACTCGGTGAGGATGTTGCCGGTCTTGGCCCCGAGGGCCTTCTTCAGCCCGATCTCCCGGACCCGTTCGGTCACCGACATGATCATGGTGTTCACCACCGAGAGTCCGCCGATGAGCAGTGCCAGCAGCGCCGCCGCGGTGGTGATGAAGGTGAACACGGCGCCGCCCGACTTGAAGGTCTCAACCAGGGTGCTGGGCTTGGCCGCCTTCACCGAGGGGACCTCGGCATTGATCCGGCCGGCGAGGGCGTCGAGGTCAACCCCGGGCTTGCCGTAGGCCACGATCCCCGAGATCAGGGAATACGTGTCCACCTTGCCGCGCAGCGCCACGGGTAGGCTCTCGCCCTGGAGCGTCTGGGCGTCGTGGGTGCTGACCATGGCGGAGCTGTCCGGCGCGGTGAGGGTCCGGTTGAGGACCCCCACAACGGTGAAGCGGTGGTTGATGAACCCCGGCGGCGCGTCGGAGGGACGGACCGGGAGGTAGATGGCGTCGCCGACCTGCTTGTGGAACTCGGCGGCGAAGGAGGACCCCAGGACCACCTCATAGCGCGAGGCGTCGGTCACCCAGCGGCCGTCGGCCAGCGACAGCTTGAAGGCCGAGTACTGATCCGACCCGGGGCTGTAGTTGGTGATGTAGTCGGGGATCCCGAAGGTGACCACGTTGGTGGACCCGGGCTTGGCCACGACCCCTACCGACGGGAAGGCGGCGGCCACCCCCTCCACCTGGCGAACCTCGGCGAGGGTGGATGCCGACATGTAGCCGCCGGAGAAGGCCCCGCCATTGGCATCGCCCACCTGCACGCTCTTGCCGTAGTAGGTGACGCCACCCTGGAGGAGGTAGTTGAAGTGCTCGGCCATCGAGCCCATGGTGGTGAGCGCGAAGATCCCCATCACGATTCCGCTGATGGTGAGGATGGTGCGCAGCTTGCGCCGCCAGAGGTTGCGCAGTATCTCCATCGGCCGACGATTTCCTCCCGGTCGCTCCCGGCTCGGGGCTGATGCCCCACCGGCAATAGGCTGGGCCCCAAAGCTGAAGCGGGGCTGAAGCCGGGGCGGGCGAGCCCGAAGGTGCGGGTCAGGCCGAAGGTGAGCTCCCCTGGCCATCCCTCGGCGCACCGAACGCCCGCAGCGCCTCGGCGTAGGTCCGGAGCCGGTCCTCGACGGCGCGGTGCAGCGTTCCGACCGCGAACTCGCCGTCCACGCGCTCGCCGCTGGCGACGCCGGTGAGCAGCTCCAGCCCCTCGTCAACTGTGGACACCGTCCAGACATGGAAGTCGTGTCGAGCCACCGCCTCCACCACGTTGGCGGAGAGCATGAGGTTGGCCTGGTTGGCGGTCGGGATCAGGACCCCCTGGTCGCCGGTGAGCCCCTGGGCCTCGCAAACTGCGAAGAAGCCCTCGATCTTCTCGTTCACCCCGCCCACCGCCTGAACGGCGCCGCGCTGGTCGATGGAGCCGGTGACCGCGATCCCCTGGTGGATCGGTATCCCCGAGAGCGCCGAGAGCAGGGCGTACAGCTCGGTCGAGGACGCCGAGTCCCCATCCACCTCGTCGTAGGCCTGCTCGAAGGTGATGCTGGCGCGAAGGGCCAGCGGCCACCTCTGGGCGTACTTGCCGGCCAGGTAGCCGGAGAGGATGAGGAACCCCTTGGAGTGGATCGGCCCCGAGAGGTTGATCTCCCGCTCCACGCTCTGCAGCGTCCCCGGTCCCGGCGACACCCGCGCGGAGATGCGGGTGGGCTGGCCGAAGCGGTGGTCCCCGAGGTCGATCACGCTGAGCCCGTTGACGCAGCCGACACGCTCCGCCACGGTCTCCACCACCAGGACCCGCTCCTGGATCAGCTCGCGGACGCGCTCCTCGATCAGGTTGGAGCGGTAGCGCTTCCGAGCCACCGCCTGGTCCACATCCTCGGCCCCAACCACCGGGTGAGCCCTGGTCACCGCCCAGTAGCTGGCCTCGTCGACCAGGTCCGATATGTCGAGCAGCCGGGTGGAGAGCTTTCCGCGATGATCCCGGAGCCGAGCACCCCACTCGACGACCCGGCCGACGGCGCCGCGGTCGAAGTGGATCAGCCCTGCCTCCCGGACCCGCCGGCTGATGAACGCCGCATAGTCCAGCACGTGCTGCGGGTCCCAGTCCATGTCCGGCGCGAAGTCGGCCTTCACCTTGAAGAGCTCGCGGACGTCCTCGTCCACCGCCTGCAACAGGCGGTACAGGGCCGGCGCGCCGATCAGCACCACCTTGACGTCCAGCGGGATCGGCTCGGGGCGAAGGGTCGGAGTCGGGACCAGGACCAGCTGCTCGGTGAGGTTCTCCACGGCGACCTCGGCGGACCGGAGCGCTCGCTTGAGCGCCTCCCACGAGAAGGGGTTGCGGAGCACGTCGATCGCCTCCAGGACCAGGACGCCGCCGTTGGCCCGGTGCAGGGCGCCCGGCCGGATGTGACTGAAGTCGGTGACGAGGGAGCCGAACTTCGACTGGTACTCCACCCGGCCGAAGAGGTTGTAGTAGGTGGGATTGCGCTCGACCACCACCGGCGCGGCCTGAAGGGCACGGTTGTCCACCAGGACGTTGACCCGGTAGCGGGCGCCGTCGTCGCTCGGACGCAGCTCCTGGATCAGCTCCGCCGAGCCGTCGTCCTCGGGGTGCTCGCGGCGGCGCAGGGCGGTCAGGTGGTGGGGGATGTCCAGCTCCAAAGCGCTGAGGTGCGCCAGGACCGCCTCCTGCTCGCTGTACTTCTCGCGCAGCCCCGAGACCTGGGGGGAGACGGCGGCCATCACCACGCTGCGGTCGAGGTCGGCCAGCTTCTCGGTGGCCTCCTTCTCCAGCAGTCGCAGCTGGTGCGCGTGGACCTGGAGATGCTCCTGAATCTCCCTGCCGGCACGCTCTAGGGCCGCTCTCCGATCGCCGGGCAGGTGGTCCAGCTCCTCCGGCGACAACGGCTGGTCGCCCTTCACCGGCACCACCGCCACCCCGAACGGCGTCGCCTGCAGCGCGAAGCCACGCTCGGCAGCGAAGGCGTCCAACTCCCGACGCAGGCCCTGACGGTGCTCGTTGATCTCGGCGATCTGCTCCCGGCGGTGCTGCTGGTAGGCATCACTCTCGAAAGCCCGGTCCAGGTCCCGGCGCACCGTCTCGATGAACGAGTCCATGTCGGCGGCAAACTCCATCCCCCGACCCGGCGGAAGCGCGATCGCGGCGGGCTGGCTGGCATTTTGGAAGTTGTTGACGTAGACCCAGTCGCTGGGGACGGCACGCTGCGCAGACCAGCGCCGGAGGTGGTCCAGCACCGCGGTGACGCGGCCGGACCCCGGAGTCCCCGTGACGAAGAGGTTGTATCCCGGGGTGTGTATGCCGAGGCCAAACTGCAGCGCCTCAACAGCCCGAGGCTGGCCCACAGTCTCCGTCAGGCTGTCGACCTCCGCGGTGGTGGCGAAGGGGAGGGAAGCGGGATCCAGGTGCCGACGCAACTGCTCCGGGCCCAGCTCAGGCGCCTGCGCGCCGGCGTCCGGCCGGGGACGACTCGCTGCCATCTCGGTCACTGCCCTGGGATCGGCCGGACACCCAGGGCGCCGCCAGAAGTGCTAGCCAACGCCACCAATCGATGAAGGCCCGGATGTGACATCGCTCTGCTCCCGAGTTCTCGGTGACCCGACTCTAGCGGTATAGGGGTCCAGTCTGTCGTCACAGTCCCCCGTTCCCCAGCGGGAATCCATCCCGGACCCTCGCGCGAATCCACCTGGGGCGAGCGTCCCCACCGCGGGCCCCTCGCCCGCGACTCCGCTCGCAACGCCAACTGCCCGCACCGGCGCTGCGCCCGCTCAGCCCGATGGCTTGCGCAGGAACCAGGGAACGCGGGGCTGCCGGATCATCCTCGAGCCGGAGTTCGGGGCGCGATTGGCTAGGAACCGGGGACGCCGGGGCGAGGGCGCGCCCTGGTGAAACACCCGCTCGCCCCCGGGGAAACCGCGCTGGTTGGGGACGACCCCAGGCGAGAATCCTCATGTTCAGGGAGGGCGCTGAGTCCCCCCACCAAGAGGGAGCAAGCGTGCCGGGTCGAGCGCCAAGTCTCGGAGCAGCCGATGGGCGATCAGGCCAGCCCAGCGCTGGCATCGATCGGCGAACGCCCCAGCCCAGTCGTTGGGCGCACCTGGCGGCCGCCCTCGAGGGCCTGCTGGCCGTTGGGGCGCTGGCCGGCGGACTGGCACTCATGATCGGGCCCCAAGGCCAGATTCTGCCTCTTCAGGTCTCGGACTTGGCCGGGTCGCCCTTCGACAGCTACTTCCTCCCGGGCCTGATCCTCTTCACCGCTCTCGGGCTTGGTCCCCTGGCGGTGGCGGGCCTGGCGTGGCGGGGTCAGCGCTGGGCGCCGCTGCTCACCCTGGGCGTCGCTGCCGAGTTGCTGATTTGGCTCGCCGTGGAGATCTGGATCGTTGGGTATACCAGCAGCCCCCCGCTGCAGGCCATCTACATCGGGGTGGGCCTGAGCTTGGGCTTGATCGGGGTCGCCTTGGTGCGCCACGGCGCGTGGCGCTAGGGCGTCCGCCTCGCCGGTCCCAGACGGTGGATCGCACCAGCGGGTGGCACCGTCTTCGCCCGACGCCTCCCGCGGGGCGACCGGGGCCGGCGCTGCGGAGCATCCCCCCTGGTCCCGCGAGCCCACCTCCAGGGGACGGACATTCATGACCGTGGCGGCACCGGCGCCGGGCGACCGGGGATCATGTCGACCGATGGCCAGAACTTCGCGACTCCCCGGCCGCCAAGCTACCTGGGGCGAGGGTGCGCGCCCAATGGGCTGGCAGCGCCCCACGGCGCCAGCGGCTCGCGCCGC
>DAHUYV010000041.1 GCA_027306885.1 Candidatus Dormiibacterota bacterium | reverse complement strand
CAGGGCCCAGTACGAAGGACCGGGCCCGCGACCCAATTGCGACTCAGAGAAGATGACCCTCTTACAGTTTCGTCAGTGAGTTGTCACCGAGAGGCCCGCATACTTTCGGGTTCTCATGCGTCCGCGCGCGAGGGCGAGGCGCGGGTCTCCAGTGACTTGTGTGGTCCCCGTTATGTGATCCAGTCTCCACGCTGCGCAGATCCCAGTGAGTTGCGCGATGGGCGCCGGGCAGCAGATCGGTGGCGGGAACGGTGCCCTTGCTCGCTGCCATCCCCGCGGTTTCCATCTACATTCCCCTCCTGGCCCCCCTGCTCAACTGGCCCAGCGGGACCCTAAACATCTCGCTCTTCCACCTCTACGGCCAGCCACTCACCTCGGGCCTCTACTGGACCGGCCTTTGGATAATGGTGGCGATCGTCGCTGTCGGCCTGGGCGGCGCGGTGGCGGCGATGCGGGTGCGCGAAGTGGGTAGCTGAGGTCGGCTCGCCATCGCCAGAGCGCCGCGGCGGGACGTCCGCCCGGGACCAGCTTTTTCGCCGAGCCATCTTGCCGGTATCTGGCGCGCGCTCTCGACGCCATCGCCGCCACCACTGGCTGCGAGAACGGGAGGACCCGGGCGGCCTCGGCCGGGTTCGTCTCAGTGCTGGTGGCAAACGCGAACCGCCAAGACCCAGCCCCGCCGCCTCTTGAGTTCGCGCGAGCCGCCAGGATCGGCCACCGAGCCACAACACCGGCCCCGTCGGGGCCGTTCCGTTTTAGGTTCCCTTGGTGTCGTGCGCCAGGCCCCCCTCAGCGCGTGCTTCGGCTGTAAAGGCGCACGCAGATCGGAACCACGATCAGGACGATCAGGAGCGCGAGCCCGACGGTGGTGACGATCGGGTGGTCCAGCGACCAAACTCCGGACGGAGGGGGCCCTATGGTGTTGCCGAAGAGCTGGCGCCCGGCGGTCACGACCGCAGACATCGGGTTCCAATAGGCAATCAGCCGCAGCCAGGTGGGCATCTTCGACGGGTCGACGAAGACGCTGGAGATGAACCCGAGCAGGAACGTGGGGATGGAGATGATCACATCCGCCGCCTGTGCCGAGCCCGCCAGCAGCCCCACTAGGATCCCGAGCCAGCCGATGGCAAATCCGAACAGTTCGAAAAGCAGGAACGCGAGCACCGCGTTGCCCAGGCCGTCCTCAACCCGCCAGCCCACTGCCAGCCCACAAAGGATCATCACCATCAGCACCGGAACGCCCAGCAGCAGGCTGGAGACCGAGCGGCCGACACCGATCGCCGAGCGTGCGATCGGGAGCGTCCGAAACCGGTCCACGACGCCCTCACTCATGTCGGTCGCCACCGCCACGGCGACGTTGTTCGAGTTGAACAAGATGGACATCGCGAAGAGCCCAGGCATCAGGTAGGCGCGATAGTTCCCGCCCGGGATGCTGATCGAACTGCCGAAGACGTAGCCGAAGAGCACCACGAAGATGACGGGGATCAGGACGCTGCCGAAGATGACGTCGGGCTGGCGCCTCCCCCGGATCAGGAATCGCCGGGTGGCGGTGTAGGCATCGCGGACGCCGCCTCCCAGCCGACTGCGGGTTGGGAGCGATGGCTGGCTCACGCCTCGCCACCCACCGGAGTCGGTGACGGCTCCGGGCCGGCAGAGTGGTCAGTGACGGAGCTGAAGACCTCGTCCAGGCTGGGCAGCTCTAGGCCGACCTCATGAGTTGCTATTCCCAGGCGGCGGAGCTGCCCGACGACCTCACTGAGGGTGGTCAAGCCGTCGGCGGCCGGCGCGCTCACAGACCGCCCTTGGACCTCGGCCTCGTCGCCGAGAAGCTGCCTCACCTGATCCGTGGCCGCGCCGCTGGCGTCGGGCAGGGTGACCCGTAGAAATGGTCGCCCGATCGACGACTTGAGCTGCTCAGGTGTTCCCCGGGCCACGACCAGGCCACGGTCGATGACCACGATGGTGTCGGCCAGCCGGTCGGCCTCGTCGAGGTACTGTGTCGTCAGCAGCACCGTGGTACCGGCTGAGACCAAACCCCGGATGTATGCCCACATCTCGCCGCGGCTGACTGGGTCCAAACCCGTGGTGGGCTCGTCCAGGAACAGCATGTTGGGCTCCGCGATCAGGCTGGCCGCGAGGTCGAGACGCCGACGCATCCCACCGGAATATCGCTTCACCAGCCTATTGCCGGCGTTGAGGAGATCGAACTGTCGGAGCAGCTCATCCGCACGCCGACGCGCGGCACCTGCCCCCAGGTGGCAGAAGCGCCCGATGGTCTCAAGGTTCTCGGACCCGGTGAGCAGCTCATCCATGGTTGCGCTCTGCCCGGTCACGCCAATCCTGGTCCGGACCTGGTGCGCCTGGGTGGAGACATCGAAACCATCGACCAAGGCGCTGCCGCCATCCGCCCGGAGCAGGGTGGTGAGGATGCGGACCGCCGTGGTCTTGCCAGCGCCATTGCGGCCCAGGAGCGCGCACACGGTACCCCCGCGAACCTCGAAGCTGACGTCCACCAGTGCTCGAGTGGCGCCGAACGAGCGGGAGAGGTGCTTCGCCAAGACGGCAGGGGCACTCACCGCCCGGGGCTGTCGGCGTCGGCCGCCTCGTCCTCGGCCAGGATCCTGTAGAGGCCGTGCTTGGTCTCGCGCAACAGGTGGGCGGCCCTGCCCACCTGAGCCTGGTCGCCGGTGTGGACCACTTGCACCAGCGCGCCGGCCGTCTGGCGCATCAGCGCGAAGAGCTCATGGATGTCATCACCGATGGCGCCCGAGACATCGTCCCAGGGCGACCCGAACTCCCCGCGGTGCTCGCTGGTGTGGGCCAGTCCCGCGGCGGTGAGGGTGAGCAGACGCTGCCCATCAGTCTCCTCGGTCCGTACCATGCCCTCGTCCTCCAGCAGTTGCAGGGCCGGGTAAACGGAACCCGGACTGGGTCGCCAGACTCCTTTGCTCCGCTGGGAGATCTCCTCCATGATCTGGTAGCCGTTTCGGGGCTGCTCCGACAGCAAAAGCAGAATCGCCGCGCGCACGTTGCCTCTGGGGACCCTGCCGCCACCGAAGCCACCTCGTAGGGCGTGCCGTATGTCGCCCTCGACCAAGGGCCCGAGCCGCCAGCGGCGCCAGCCGCCGGAGTTGGGGGCGCCTCCCCGATCGGACGGACCTTGCTCAGATCTGAATCCAATCTTCATCGGCTGCTCTCCTTGCTATCGATATATCTCTTAGGCAATAGTAACTCAGCGATATAGCGATTGCAACTCCAGTTCAGATGAGCCAGTCCACGCCCGGGGCTGGCGAAAAGCCCCCTTCCCTCCCTGGGTCCGCAGATTGTCGCTGCGACGAGGTCTCGCCGTTCGTCAAACCTTGACAAATGTGACACGGGTCTGAGGACCACCGATCGAGCCAGTGGGCTCCGGGGCGATCCCGGTTCCTGCTTCACGGCCACCGGCCAGGCGAGGCCCGGGCTTACTGCCTGCTCCACAGGCAGTTGGCGTCTCCGCCGCACTGGCCGTGACCCTCCGTGTCAACATGGTGCGAGACAGGCGGCGTCAGGGAAGTCTGTGGTCAAGCTACCTCCTGGGTGGGACGGTTGATCCGAGCGGCTCCAGGGAGCCTGGGTGGCTCGGGAGGCCTGCGCACGAAGCGTTCGGGATGGGCGAGGCAGGCCAGGTCGAGGGCTGCAGCCCGCTGGCGCTGGAGCCCGCCAGCCCGTCCGTAATGGAGGTTGGCGGGGGTGTGGTAGGCGATTCCTGAGTGCCGATGCTCTCTGCGCCTCAGGTGTCGGCCACCTGCATAACTCCAGTCGCCAAGGCGACGGAAGGGTACGGAAACTGGCAATCGGTGGGCCCTGGTGGCCGCGCGCGGCAGGCGTTGGGCGTGCTCATCGCGGCCTGTACGATCCCTCTCGTGGGGGTATTCGGTCCGGCCAGGAGGTAGAGCAATGGCTGTGGAGATCCACGTGCAAGGGCAGATCGGGCCAGGACGTCTGGCAGACTTCAGGGAGGTCGTGAAGCGCTACCGCGACTGTGCCCACGAGCACGGGTACGCCGAGCCCCAAGTGCTGTTCGGGCTGAGCGGCAAGATGAACACCGTCCGCCTCGTCTACACCTACGAGGACCTCAACGGGTACGAGGAGCACGAGACCCGCACCCTGACCGACCGGGAGTACGCGGAGGTGGGCCAGCAGCTGGGATTCGTCAACGGCTCCGTACGGTACGAGGTCTACCGCCAGGTCTGACAGGCGCTGAGTGCACACGCACAGATGGCCGGGGTAGCATGGTGGGATGCTTCGAATCCTGCTCCCCTTCGCTGCAGCCGCATTTGTGCTGGCGATCGTACCCGGCCCCACCACCGCCGTGATGATGCGCCAAACCCTCCGGTCCGGGCGCCAAGCGGCCCTTGCGACCATCTTGGGAAGCCAGACAGGGTTGCTCTTCTGGTCGGGAGCTACGGCCTTCGGGCTCTCGGCTGTGGTCGCGGCATCTCAAGTCGCCTATGACGTGATGCGCGTCATAGGTGCGCTGGTGCTCGTTGCCCTCGGGGTTCAATCGCTCCTTCGCTCTCGTCGGTCCGGGTCCGCGGTGGACCCAACAGCCGCCTCGCCGGGCCAGGCGCCCAGGCAGTGGTCGAGGTGGGGTGCGTTTCGGATCGGTTTGGCAACTGAGCTTGGCAATCCGAAGGCAGCGGTGTTCGCGCTCTCGTTCCTGCCCCAGTTCGTCCCCTCCCGGGCCCCGGTGCTTGCCACCACCTTGCTCCTGGGTGTGGTATGGGTGGCCGTGGACACGACCTGGTACGTCCTGCTCACCTCGCTCATCGCCCGGAGCCGCTTTGCTCTCACCAGAGCACCCCTGCGGCGCTGGCTTGAGAGGGTCTCGGGCAGCGTGTTGATCGGCCTCGGCGTTCGGGTCGCTCTCCAGAAACGCTGACCGGTCGAGTGGCGGGGTGGGACGTTGCGCCCACCCGCTGCGTCTCCGCCGCAACTGTCCGCAAGTAACTGGGCGGGGGCGGTCCTTGGCCTCCCCAGCCTTCAGGACGACATCGGCCCCGCCAGCGCTCTCATCACTTCCTCCGCCTGGCGGACACGTCCGATGCGAGGGAAGACCGCCCGGAAGACAAAGGCATGGTCGTCGGCCGCTCGCGCCGAACAGGCGTCCTCGACGAAGACCTGCTGGTAGCCACGCTCGTAGGCGTCGCGAGCGGTGCTCTCCACGCCGAAGTTCGTCGAGATGCCGCAGAGGATGATGGTGGTGATCCGGCGCCGCCGGAGCTGCAGGTCAAGGTCGGTGCCGTAGAAGGCGCCCCACTGTCGCTTCCGCACAACGTGGTCGCCATCCCTGGGCCCGAGCTCCGGCACGATCTGATCCCACCCTGGAGGCGGGATTTGCCACGCCGCCGGTTGATCGACCACCGGGCGCAGCCCGTCCCGAACGTCTGCGGATGGGCCCACATGGACGAGAACCACGAAGGCTCCCCTGGCTCGGCAAGACTCTGCGAGCGCGGCTGCTTTGGCGACCACTGAGGCGGTGTCGTACGGTGCCGCGGGCATCCCCACGATCCCCCTCTGGAGGTCGATCACGACCAGAGCCGTGTGCTTCGCGTCCAACTCAAGCTCCCGTTCTGGCATCGTTCCTCCTGTGGCCCAGCGCGCCCCTCTTTACCCTCAGCTCTCGGTTTCGGGCACCACCGTGGCGGTAGGGAGAATGCGTTGGCCCTCCGGGGCGAGTCGCTGACCACACACTCCCGGATATGAGTGCTACGGCGCGGGAAGGGTACCTCAAATGGAGATCACGGGGCGTGGGCCTCACCGGCACCGCCGGGTCCACAACGCGCCCAGGGGGTACCGCCCACACCCACCCCGGTCCCGCGGCCGGCACCGGGCGGCCGACTGGCCCTCCGCTGGCCAGGGAGTCTCATGGCCGTCCACAACCGCTCTCACCGCGCTGCAGATGGGAGCTGGGATAGAGCGGGCACTGGGTCCTTCACCGTTACGACCCAGCGCCCGCCACGGACATTGACTACTCGGGGAGTGGCCACGCTGAATGGCAGGTTGGGCACAAGATCACCATGTGCGACCGTCCTGATCCAGCCATGCCGACCGGTGGCTCCGTTATCTGGCGTTGCACCGCGTGCTCGAGGCACACGCCCGCACCGCAATCATGGCAGGTGGCCACGGCGTCCTTGTCGATGCCGGCCTCGGCATCGGGCATACACTTCATGATCGCTCTCCTCAGTTCGTTACACATGTTTCGCGCTCGTATCGCGACTACCGGCCACTCGATTGGCGGCTGGTTCTCTACGTTGCCTCGGGGGAGGCCTACGGCGGATGCAGCGCTCGCCTGCACTGCCGGAGCGCGCAGCAGGGACCTCCCGCCTTCGTGTCGAGGGGATCCCCGAGGGTCACTGTCGTCCGCCTATCCTCTCTGGGTGCCGCTCCCAGAGAGGCGGCTCTGGACGACGGCGCGGATGTGTCTCTGTCATGAATATCATCACCAGCACGCCGGAAACGCCCATCAGCCCGGCGCTGGTCCAGAAGGTGGCGGAGAGGCCGAAGACCTCGGCCACGCCGCCCAGGACCAGCGGCCCGACCGCGTAGCCACCGTCGCGCCACAGGCGGTAGACCCCGAGCGCGCCGCCACGCCAGGTGGGGTCGGCCACGTCGCCCACAGCCGTGATGAAGTTGGGATAGACGAGTGCCATGCCGGCTCCGATGACGGCCGCATCCGCCACCCACGGTCCAAGGCCGGAGGTGAACTGGGTCAGCAGCACCCCGACCCCAACCGCGCAGATCCCCGACAAGATCGGGATCCGCCGGCCCACGCGGTCGGCGAGGGCCCCGGTGGCGACCTGCCCCAGGCCCCAGACCCAGGCGTACACACCGACCAGCAGGCCGACCTGGAGCAGGGAGAGGCCCTGCTGCAGGAAGTACAGGGGGAAGAAGCCGATCACCAGGCTGTCAACGAACTTGTTGAGGAAGCCCCCGAGGCAGACCGCTGCCATGGTGCGATCCCGCCAGCTCATGTATGCGGCCAGCGTTCCCAGTCCGGGTGCCGGTGCCGAGCCCACCCCTTGGTTGGGCTCCCCTAAGGCCGCGGCCCCCTCCGCCCGGGCGAAGCCCAGGGTCTCCCGAGTCGGCCAGACCGTCAGGGTGGCTCCCAGGACGACCACCGCCAAGGCGAGGACGTAAGGGGCCGGCCGCAGCCCGAATGACGTCACCAGAACCCCGGCGGCGAAGCCTCCGGCGCCGACCCCGACGTACCCGGCCGCTTCGTTGATCCCCACCGCGATCCCCCGGTTCACCGGGCCGACCAGGTCGATCATGGAGGTCACCGCCATGGTCCAGGTGAGCGCCTGGTTGACCCCGAGGAACAGGTTGGCCACCACGACCCACGCCCAGTTCTGGGCGAAGATGATGAGCAACGCATAGGGGACGGCGAAGGCCCAGCCCGCCAGGAGCAGCAGCCTGCGGCCGCGGCGGTCAGACATCCGCCCGGAGACGAGGTTCATGGTGGCCTTCACGACCCCGAAAGCGGAGATGAAGGACACGGTGTAGAGAACCGAGGTGACCCCGAACGCGTGCTGGGCCAGCGGCGGCAGCGCCACCCGCTCCACCCCCATGGTGGCGCCGACCAACAGGGTGAGCAGGGCCAGCAGGCTCAACTGAACCAAGTTCCGGCGAAGGCCGTGGACCGTGGCGCCTTGAGCCAACGGAACCAGCGAACCGGGCGAGGTGGCGGAACTCAACTGCCTTCTGCTCCCGATCCCCAGCGGCCGCCAACCCTGCGCCGCGGCTCCGAGCGCCCACCAGCGGCTCGAGGGACGCGGACCCCTCTGCCCCCAGGAGGATCAGCCGGGGCGGTCATCTCAAGCATGGCGAGTGACCGGGGGGGCGCTGGCTTCACCAGCCGAGGGCGGTCGGCAGGCGATGACCGTGGCGGGCGGACCAGAGGTAGGCACGCTCGAAGCCGAGCTTGACCAGCCGCCAGCGGCGTCCCTCACTGACGGCCGGGATCCGGTTCCGGGGAGGGCGCACCGGGTCGACTGCCATGTAGACGCCGCGATCGCCCATGTCCATGACACAGTGGGAGGACAGCTCGGCGGGCTTGCCGTCACGGCCGCCCACCCGGGCCACGATGTCCCGGGCGGCGATCACCGCCATCTGCTCGGTCATGTGGCCCGTCTTGGGGAAGTTGACCGGAACGGTGGTCTCGTCGGCGGGCGCCATGGCCACTGCCACTCCCACCGCGTAGACGCCGTCGAGGCGCGGGTGGCGGTAGAGGGAATCCACGGCCACGAACCCTTTGGGGTTTGCCAGTCCGGGGCTGCTGGCCACCGCAGCCACCCCTCCGAGGGGTGGGATCACGATCGAGACGACCGAGGGGATCGGACCGACTCCCTCGACTTCGACCGCAGCCGCGGAGATCCTGGTGATCGCGCTGGAGGTGCGGTACGCGATGTCCCGCTCCTCCAGCGCGCCTTCCAGCAGCTGACGGATCTTGCCGGCGCCGCCCATGCCGAGGTGTCCGAGGAAAGGCTCCGGGGTGACGAACGTGATCGGGACCAGGTGGCGCAGCCTCCGGCGCCGCAGCAGGTGGTCCAGCCCGAAGGCGAGCTCGTAGGCGGGCCCGATGCAGCTGGCGCCGGGCGCCGCCCCGACCACGACCGGCCCGGGGTTCTCCAGGAGTCCGCGCACCGCCGCCGCCAACTCCTCGGTCTCTGGTGGGGACATGGGGGAGTGACCGGGGCCGTCGCCGGGGCCAAGACCGGGCACAGCCTCGTTGGCGCTGCGGTGTCCGGTGGCCACCACCAAGAAGTCGTAGGCGTGCTCGGCCCGGTCGGTGGACACAACCTTGCGATCGCCATCGATGCCTAGCACTGTCTCGTGAGCGAACGTGCTCTGCTCCGCCAGTAGTGGTCTGGCAAGGTCGAAGGAGATCTGGTCCAGGGTGCGGGACCCAAGCGCAACCCAAGGAAGCGAGGGGATGAAGGTGAAGCGCGGGTCGCGGGCGATGAGGGTGATCTCCACCCGCTCCGGCCCCAGTCGCCGCCGCAACTCGCGGGCAGCGGTGAGGCCTCCGAACGACCCGCCCAGGATCAGAACCCGGACTGCCACTACGCCCGCCTGCGACCGCTTGAGGCCTTCGGAGGGTGCCCGGAGGGAACCGCGGTCATCAGAAGGTGACGACTCTGTCGGCCCAGATCACCCACTCGGACGCCTCCTTCAGGGTCGCCCGACAGACCCCCTCGACCAGCGCATCCGCGCCAACCGCCCGGGCATCCATGCAGGTCCCGCAACAGCCCACCTCGGAGCCGTGGTGGAGTATCCCCGTGACCATTCGGTCGAGGTGGTACCAGCCGTCGGGGACCACCTGCCCGGCCACCGCGCAACCGACGGCGTCGCCGAAACAGAAGACCTTGACCTCGACTCCTTCCGTGCGGGCGAGCTCCCCGGCCAGTCGAAGTCCGTTCCAGGACCGCTCACTCCCGTATGGGGGATCGTTCAAGATCACCAGCACCCGGGTCACGCCGCCGCCTCCGCGCCGATGGCGACCGGGAGTCCAGCCGAGCGCCACTCTGGGAAACCGTCCTCCAGCTGTCTGGCGCGCCGCCCGCGCGCTCGGCACGCCCTGACCGCCTCCGGCGCCAGGACGCAGAACGGACCACGGCAGTAGGCCACCACCTCCACATCGTCCGGCAGCCCGGCCAACCCGGCGTCGAGCTCCTCCAGGGGCACATAGCGGGCACCGGGGATGTGGCCGGCCCGGTATTCCTCCCGCGGGCGCACGTCGAACACGACCACCTCCTCCCTTGCCAGGCGCTCCAGCAATTCCGCCCGGCGCACCGGCTCCGGGCCGCCGGTCGGCTCGATCCAGTCTCGGACCAGCCGGTCCACCTCGGCCAAGCGACGGCGAGCCAGCTGCCGCAAGCCGGCGAGGAAGCCGTACACCGACTCATCCGCGACGCGGTAGTAGACGTGGGTGCCCTGCCGCCGGGCCTCCACCAGCCCCGCCAATCGCAGCTCCCGCAACTGGGCCGAGGTGTTCTTGAAGCCCATGCCCACCGTGGAGGCAAGATCCTCGACCCCGCGCTCCGCCTGGCACAGGACATCCAGCAGGGCGACGCGGCCAGGGTGCGCCATCGCCCTGGCCACGCGCGCGTACTGCTCGTAGAGGGATCGTTCCAGGTCGTCGGGCGCCTGACAGATATGAGCTAATGGTCGCACGATCTTTGGATGATACTACCGTGCCGGTGTAGCTCGCAACCGGGTCCTGGGCGGCCGTCGGACGAGGACGATCAGGTGATCGAAGCAGGAGTTCGCGGTGACTGCCGGTGGCGATGCCGCGGGCATGGCGCCAGGGCTCGGCGGCCACCGACATGGCGCGCCGGGGAAGGTCGGGTGGGCGGTGAATGGGGGGCTGCGGTCATGATGTGGGGCTCCGAGCCGGGTTCCTGGCGGTGGCCGCTCACGGTCCTGATGCCCCTGGCCATGTTCCGCGGCTTCGCATTTGTGGCCTGGACGTTGATCCGGGCCCTCGGATTCCGGTCCGGAGACGGCGGGGGTCCGCCGCGAGCGGCCCGGATCGTGCAAGGCTAACCCCCGGCCGCGCCGCAGGAGGAGCCACTGGCCGTCGTCCGCGGGCGCTATGCTCGCGGTGCGAGATTGGTCACGATCAACTCGGCCGGTATTTGGAGCTGCTGCTGTCCCCCGACTCGGTCGTGTGCCGCCGCGAGCAACTGTCCGTGGGCCAGGAGTGGGCCCGGGCGAGGGCAGACCCCGAGGCTGCCGAGCGGCACGACCAAGGTCCGGATGGACCGGCGGACACGGGGCCGCCGATCACCGTTTGATCGCCCGGAGGTGCCACCAGCCAGGATCCTGGCCCCCTGGGCTCCGGGTCCGCTCAATTTCCGGTGCGCGCCTTCTACCAAGTCCTCTGGAGCCGCTGGAAGGCGGGCTGCTGATGGGCTGGCCGCGCAAGGCAGGGGTTGCACTCTGGAGGAGGGGCCGCGCCTCTACCTCACCCAACCAGGGCCTCGACCGGGAGGTATCGCTCGGCACTGTCGTAGGCGAAGGTGAGGACCCGGACGCCATCAGCCATCTCCGGCACCAGCGAGGCGACAGCGGTCAGCGACGCGCCGGACGAGACCCCGACCAGGATTCCCTCCTCGCGCGCTGACCGCTCGGCGTAGGCGAAGGCGTCCTCCGGGGCCACCTGGATGATTCGGTCCGGCAGGTCCGGGCGCATGACTCCCGGGATGAAGCCCGCCCCTCACACCTAAATCGGGTGGTTCCCGTGAGTCCCGCCGGAGAGGACCGGGGAGAGTGTCGGCTCCACCGCGTAGACCTTGAGTCCTGGCCACCGCGGCTTGAGGACCTCGGCGCAGCCGGTGATGTAGCCACCGCTGCCGCCATGCGATCTCGATTCTGATGGGTACACGAAGCGCCATCGATCGGCTGACGACGTCGCCGCTGGCTGTGGTGCCATGCCGGTCGACCTTGTGGGCTGCGGGCCGCACGGCCGCACGGCCGCATCTGTGATCTACTCTCTTGAGGATGCCTGGTCACAAGCGTGCCAACGGGGAAGGCTCGGTCTACCAGCGGTCCGACGGACGCTGGGTCGCCCAGGTCGCTTGGCCCAATGGCCGCCGCCAGTTCCGATATACCCGGACCCGAACGGAGGCCTCTCGCAAGCTTCGAGAACTGCTCCAGTCTCAAGATCACGGGGACCGTGCTCCCCGCTTGGCGGGGACCACCCAGGCCTATCTCCTGGAATGGCTGGAAACCGTCAGGCCCCAGCTTCGGCCTCGAACCTGGCAACGTTATGAGGAACTCATCCGCCTCCATGCGCTACCCACACTCGGGCGGGTCCAGGTCGCCCAACTCGGCCCTGAACGTATCCAGCTCTGCTTTACAGAAGCCCTCCAGAAGGGGCTGTCCCCCACCACCGTGAGTCACCTCCACGCGGTCCTTCACAGGGCATTAGCCCAGGCTGAGCGGTGGGGAGTCATCGCCCGGAACCCAGCGGCGTTGGTTGACCCACCACGGATGGTGCGCCATGAGATGCAGACCTTCAGCCCAGCACAAGTTCGCAACCTGCTGGCGACGGCACGCGGGGACCGCCTCGAGGCGGTGTGGGTGCTCGCGGTGACCACGGGCATGCGCCAAGGCGAACTGTTGGGACTCCACTGGCGAGAGGTGGATCTTGACACAGGGAGGCTGGCCGTGACCTGCAGCCTCCAGCGGATTCGGGGAGCCGGCCTCACGATCACCGAGCCGAAGACCCTTCGATCGCGCCGCCAGGTAATCCTTACACCCATCGCTGTCTCCGCCCTCCAGCAGCACCGGAGGGCGCAGAGGCATGAGCGAGAGATGGCCGGAGACCAGTGGCGGGAGTCCGACCTGGTGTTCACCAACGTGGTGGGCGGGCCCCTCCAGCGTGACCACGTGGTGAAACGCAATTTCGACCCCCTGCTGGTTCGAGCCGGCCTTCCCCGAATCCGCTTCCACGACCTCCGGCACACGGCGGCGACGCTGATGCTCAGCCAAGGGGTCCACCCGAAGGTGGCAGCCGATCTGCTCGGCCATGCCACGGTGGGGATCACCCTCGATCTCTACTCGCACAGCACCGAGGCGATGCACCAAGAGGCGGCCCGGGCCATCGAGGAGCTCCTGGGACCGAAGGATGATGGTGACTCGGTGGGCAGTCGCTGAGCCACGTTGCTGTCAAGGTAGCTGTCATGACCGGAAAACACATGCTGACCAGAGCCCCAGATGGGCCTTCCTGATCTCAAATCTGCTGGAGGCGACTCCGGGAATTGAACCCGGGATCGCGGTTTTGCAGACCGCTGCCTTACCACTTGGCTAAGTCGCCCAGCTCCCCTGGGGCATTGTACCCGGCCCGCCCAGCCCCTCCGAGCCGCTCGCGGCCCACGCCTACACTGGGCCTGGTGAAGCTCGGTTCCCGCTTGACAGCGCTGGCGTCGGGTCGTGCAGGTGCGACGCTGGCCGGTCCGGTGGCGCTGGCAGTCCTCATCACCGCCTGTGGGCAGCCCGCCGTCCACCATCCGGCGGCCCCCAGCCCCAGCGCTTCCCTGGCCCCCCTCCCCTCCCCCTTGGCGAGCCCGCTGGTATCCGCCCTCTGGCCGGTGTACCACCAGAACCCGCAGCGAACCGGCGTGTCGCCCGACACCCCCGCCCCCGGCACCCTCTCGGTGGCTTGGCGCTCCCATCTGGACGGCGCGGTGTACGGCGAGCCCCTGGACATCGGCGGTGAGATCGTGGTCGCCACCGAGAACGACAGCCTATACGCCCTGAACTCGTCCACCGGTTCGGTGCTCTGGCGGAGCCACCTCGCGACCCCGGTCACCGGGGGCCTCCCCTGCGGCGACATCCTGCCCCTTGGCATCACCGGCACCCCGGCCTACGATCCCCTGACCCAGACCGTCTTCGCGGTCGCTGAGCAACAGGGCTTCCTGCACGTCCTATACGGACTGGACCCCTTCACCGGTGCGGTGCGGTGGTCACGCCGGGTGGACATCCAGATCCCTTCCGAGAATCCCGCCGCAGTTCAGCAGCGCCCGGCGCTGGCGGTGGCCAACGGCTTCGTCTACATCGGCTTCGGGGGGCTGGACGGGGACTGCTCCCAGTACCGCGGGGCGCTCTTAGCAGTCCCCACCGGGGGCAACGGCCCCACCCTCCAATATGTGGTCCCCACCTCCCGTGAGGGAGCTGTCTGGGCCACCGGAGGGCCGGTTGTGGACTCCTCAGGGGACGTGTACGTCTCCACCGGGAACGGCGCCGCCACCTCGGGCGCCTGGGATCACACCGACTCGGTGCTCGAGTTCTCCCCGACGCTCACCCTGATCTCCGCCTTCGCCCCCGCCCGCTGGGCGTACGAGAACGCCAATGATCTCGACCTCGGCTCGGTGTCGCCGACCCTCCTGCCGGGTGGGTTGGTCTTCATCGCCGGCAAGGGAGGCGAGGGGTACGTGCTCCGCCAGTCCGGCCTTGGCGGAATTGGCGGCCAGGTGGCCAGCGCCGTCACCTGCGGCGGGCAGATGGCCTTTGGGGGCACGGCGGTCTCCGGCGACACCGTGTTCCTGCCCTGCGCCAACGGGGTGGAGTCGATCTCGGTGGCTGCGTCCGGCTCCTTGTCGGTCGGATGGCAAACCTCCTCGGGGGCGAACGGGCCGCCGGTGCTGGGCGGAGGCTGCGTCTGGAGCGTCGACACCGCAACCGGGACCGTGTACGCCCTGGATCAGGGCAGCGGGGCGACCCGGGCCGCGGTCGCGGTGGGCTCGGTGCCCCACTTCGTGAGCCCCACCCTCATCGGGCCCGACCTGTACGTCGGCACCAACAGCGGAGTGGTCGCGGTCTCCGGAGCCTGAGCGCGGCGGTTCAGGTGGCGATGAAGGCCAGCATCGCCCGGATCAGGTGAGAAGGGTCCTGCGAGCCGGCCATCTCCCGCGCGGAATGCATCGCGAGCTGGGGGATCCCCACGTCCACCGTGGCTGCACCCAGCCTCGCCGCGAGGCTAGGCCCGATGGTTGAGCCGCAGGGCATATCCCCCCGGCTCGAGTACCACTGGAACGGCACCCCGGCATCCTCACAGGCCAAGGCGAATCGTCCACCGGTCTCGGCGTCGGTGGCGTAGCGCTGGTTGGCGTTGGTCTTGATCGCCGGACCCGAGTTGAGCTGGAGAAGGTGGGCTGGCTCATAGTGGTCCAGGTAGTTGGGGTGGGCGGCGTGGGCCATGTCCACCGAGAGGACCGTCGTGCGACCGAGGGAGCGTAGGAACTCCGCCCTGCCGCCCCCCATCCCCAGCCCCAGCTGCTCCAGCACCTGGGGGAGCAGCGCTCCTCCGGCTCCCCGCGCCGATACGCTCCCGACCTCCTCGTGATCGAAGAGCGCCAGCACCACCGGCCGGCGGGCTGAACGGGACTCCGCCACCTCAACCATCGCTCGCACGCCGCAGTACGACGAGCCCAGGTTGTCCAGGCGGGGAGCGCTCACGAACTCGCCACCACGGCCGGCGAGGGCGGGCGCCTCCAGCGGGTGGAGCATGGCGTCCCAGGCCAGCACCGCCTCCTCGCCCACTCCCACCTCGCCGGCCACGAAAGCGGCAAAGTCCAGGTCGGCGGCCTCTCCCAGGCCCCAGATCGGAACGACCTCGGTCTGGCGGTTGAGCCGGACCCCCTTCTCGTTCACCTCCCGGTCCAGATGGATCGCCAGCTGGGGCAGTCGTGCCAGCGGCCGGTCGACCTGGAAGAGCCTGGTCTCCGGACCCTCCGGCCCGCGGACCACGGCCCTTCCGGAGACGCCCAGGTCGCGATCCAGCCACGAGTTGACCAGCGCCCCTCCGTACACCTCCACGCTCAGCTGGCGGTACCCCGCCCGGCCCAGGTCCGGGCGCGGCCGGAGCCGCAAGTTGGGGCTGTCGGTATGGGCGCCGACCACGGTGACCCCTTGGTCCGGGGAGGCTCCGGAAGGCACCCACAGGGCGATCAGGGTGCCACCTCGGACCACGAAGCGGCGCTCGCCGGCGGCCCACTCGGATTCGAGCTGCGCCTCGGTGAACCCCACCGCCGCCAGGCGCTCCGCCGCCTCCCGGCAGGCGTGGTAGGGCGTCGGCGAGGCGGCGATGAACCGCAGCAGGCCGAGGGCCTCCTCTTCAGGCGTGCCCAGAGTCACCGCCCGATTCTGCCACTGAGAGGGTTTCCAGCGCCGTCCCCCTGCCCCACAATGACGGGATGCCAACGCCAGCTGACCCCGGCGCACCTGGCCAGCAGGGCTCAGCTCTGCTTCGGCTGAAGACCGGCAGCGTCACCACCCTGACGCTCAACCGCCCCCAGCGCCTCAACGCCCTGGACCGCGAGCTCTGCCTGGCTCTCATCGCGGCGGTGGAGGAGGTGGCCGCCGACCCGGGCTGCCGCTGCCTGGTCCTGACCGGCGCGGGGCGCGCGTTCTGCGCCGGGCAGTATCTGGGCAAGGGTGGTGACGACCAACTCCCCGAGGACATCGAGGGCCTGATCCGGGAGCGGTACACCCCGCTGGTCCTGGGCCTGCGCCGGCTTCCAATCCCGGTGCTGGCGGCGGTCAATGGGCTGGCCACCGGAGCGGGCCTCTCCCTGGCCCTGGCCGCAGACCTTCGGATCTGCTCGGATGCCGCCTGGTTCAGCTGCGGCTTCGCCCAGATCGGGCTGGTGCCGGACTCCGGCGCCACGTACTTCCTGGGCCGCCTCCTCGGCCCCTCGTTGGCGCTGCACCTGGCCCTCACCGGGGAACGGCTGTCGGCGGACCAGGCCCTGCGGGCTGGTCTGGTGACGAGGGTCGCCCCGGCCGACAGCTTCGCCGCCGAGGTCGGGCGGTTCTCAAAGGAGCTGGCGGCCGGGGCGACCTCGGCGCTGGGGATGACCAAGGAGCTGATCTACGGGGGGCTGGAACGGGAGCTCACGGCTCAGCTGGAACTGGAGGCGCGCTTCCAGCAGGCCGCGGCTCGAACCAGCGACTTCCGAGAGGGGCTGGCCGCATTCCGGGAGAGGCGCCAGCCCCATTTCCAGGGGAGCTGACCGGCGCCCCGGCTCACCCGGCCGGGGCTGGACCGAGCCACACCTGGCGCTCGAATTCAGTCTTGAGCACGACGGTGGTGCGGGTCTGACGGACTCCGGGCAGCTCCCTGATCCAGTCGACCAGCTCCAGGAGCGCCTCGGTGTCGGCGGCTCTCACCTTGAGGAAGAACGAGAGATCGCCGGCGATGTCGTGGCACTCGTCGATCTCGCAGCGCTGTCGCAGCCGACCCGCCAGGCTCCCACCCGTCACATCGGCCTCCACCCCGACGAACGCCGTGACCGGGCGCCCCACCTCCCTTGGGTCCAACTCCAGCGTCCAGCCCCGGATCACCCCGTCGCGCTGCAACCGCCGCAGCCGCTCGTGGACCGAGGAAGGGGCCAGCCCCGCCGCTCGGCCCACGTCCGCCAGCGTGGTGCGGGCGTTGGACTGCAGGGCCCGCAGGATCTTCGAATCGCTTTCGTCCAGCTCCCCGATCGCTGACCGTGAACCGAATTTACTTCGGCCTATTTGCGTCATTGTCGCCTCCTGGTGAAGATATGGGGTATGAATCTGAACCAGATCTGGGGCTGGACCTTCTCAACCCGAAGGATAGCTGGAATGCGTCCGAGCCGGCCTCAGGCGGCGGCGGCGGCACTTCTTCTCGTGGTGGCCCTGTGGGGCGCCAGCTTCGTGGTGGTGCGGGCGGCGGTGGCCGCATACCCGGTCGTCGGGTTCCTCTTCCTCCGCTTCGTCCTGGGCGGGGCCGCCCTGATGGCGATCGCCTACGTCCGGCCCTCCAGCCGGCCGGAGTGGCGTCGGGTCCCCCGGCGCAGTCTGGCGGGGGTCGGCGCGGCCCTAACCGTGGGGTACGTCACCCAGACCCTGGGATTGGCCCTCGGAGCCTCGGCGGGGGTGGCGGCCACCCTCACCAGCCTGGTGGTGGTGCTGGCTCCCGCCTGGGAGTGGGTGATGACCGGGCGTGCCCCCGACCGCCGGGTGGTGGTGAGCTCCGCCCTGGCGATCGCCGGGACGATCCTGGTGTGCCACGCGGCCTCGCCTTCGATCAGCGTCGGAGAGGTCGGCCAGATGGCGGGGATCGGGTTGGAGATCATCTCGGCCGCCGCGTTCGCCCTGCAGGTGGTCCTGGTGGGGCGCCTCGGCCAGTCGCTGTCGGCGACCGCCCTGGGAGGCGCCCAGCTCCTCATGGTCGCGGTGTTGCTGATGCCGGTGCTCCCGTTCGCCGGGGGCCTGCCCACGCCCACCCCGGGGGTGGCGGGCGCAATGGTCTTCTCCGCTCTCGGGGCTTCCGCCTTCGGCTTCGCGGTCCAGGCTGCTGCCCAGAAGCACCTCTCGACGGATGCGGCGGCGGTGGTGATGGCCACCGAGCCCGGGTTCGCCCTGGTCACGGCTGCCCTGGTCGGAGAGCAGCAGTTGGGATTGCTCGCCGGGCTGGGGCTGGCCCTGCTCCTTGCCGGCGTCGCGGCCCAGGGAGGGGGGCTGAGGGAGCGGCTCGAGATGCTTCTGGGGCATGCTCGGAGCCGACTGAACTGGCGCTGGCGCGAGGCCTGAGCTGGGGGGCGCCGGCCGGGGAGGGAAGTTGGGCTGGCGCAGCGCACCCCCAGGTCGGCAGACTCAGGGCGTGCCGACCGACCAGTTGACCTTCATGGCGGTGCACGCCCATCCGGACGACGAGGTGCTGTCCACCGGAGGGGTGCTGCGCAAGTACCGCCGGGAGGGGATCCACACGGTTCTGGTCACCTGCACCGGGGGGGAGCTGGGCGACGGGCTCGCCGGTGTCAAGCCGGGAGAGCCCGGCCACGACGAGGCTCAGGTGCGAGAGGCCCGGCGGCGGGAGCTGGAGGAGTCCTGCCGCGTCCTGGAGGTGGAGCACCTGGAGCGGCTCGGGTACCTGGACTCCGGGATGGAGGGATGGGGCGAGAACGGCCGTACCGGCTCGCTCTCGGGCAGCCCTCTGCAGGAGGAGGTGGATCGGCTGGCCGAGCTGATCCGGCGCCACCGGCCCCAGGTGGTGGTCACCTACGACGAGACCGGCGGCTACGGTCATCCCGACCACATCCGGACCCACCAGCTGACGGTGGCGGCCTGCGCGGCCACCGGGATCCCCCAGAAGGTGTACTACACCGCCATCCCCCGCTCCGCGGTGGCGGCGGCGGCGCGCCGGATGCGCGAGATGGGCATCGACCTCAGCGAGTTCGGCGGGCCGGACATGGACCCCGACAACCCGCCCTTTGGCACCGACGACTCGCTGCTGACCACCAGCGTGGAGGTGGGGGCCGAGGTCGAGGCGAAGCTGGCAGCGCTGCGGGCTCACGCCAGCCAGGCGGACAACGCCTTCCTCCTGCGCTTCCCCCAAGAGGTGGTGATGGGGTTCCTCGCCCGGGAGCACTTCATCCGGGCCGTCGACCGAACCGGGAGCCAGCTCCCCGAGGACGACCTCTTCGCCGGCCTGCGCTGAGGGCGTCCGGCCGATCCGGGGGGCGCCCAGACGGCCGGCGTCGGGGGTGCCAGGATCGAACTGGCGACCTCCCGCTCCCAAAGCGGGCGCGCTACCTCTGCGCCAACCCCCGTGCCGTCAGCGTATCAGGGGCACCGCGGGGCGCCGGGTCGACTGGGGGGTGCGGTGCCGACTCTCAGGCGGCGGCCAGCACCCTCAGCAACTGGGCCACGGCGAGCCCCCGATGGCTGCGCCGGTCCTTCTCCCCGGGGGGCATCTCCGCCATGGTCCGAGTCTCACCGCGGGGCACGAAGATCGGGTCATAGCCGAACCCTCCCCCGCCCCTTGGGGCCGCCAGAAGGCTGCCCTCGAGTCGAGCCTCCACGGTGATCGTCCGGGGCTGGCCCCCGGCCTGGGGCAGGACCAGCGCCAGGGCGCAGACGAAGGCGGCCTGCCGACGATCCTCGGGAAGCTTGGCCACCTCGACCTGCATCGCCTCACGCAGCTGAGAGGCGCTGGCGTCCTCCCCCAGCCAGCGGGCGGTGCGCAGCCCGGGCCAGCCCCCCAGGGCGTACACCTCCACTCCGCTGTCGTCACCGAGGGCGGGCAGGCCGGTCGCGGCGGCGGCGGCGACGGCCTTGATGAGCGCGTTGCCCACGTATGTGGGAGAGTCCTCCTCCCAGGTCGCCTCCCGACCCCCCTGGGCATCGTCCAGGGCGACGACCTCCCATCCGGCGGGGGCCAACAGCCGGGCGAACTCCACCACCTTGTTGGGGTTGCGGCTCGCCACCACCAGGGCCTCGGGGATCACCTAGGCGTCGGCAAGCGCCGCGCGCTGGACCTCCAGCACGATCCGCACCCCGGCCTCCCCCAGCCGCAGCAAGGGGGCGAGCATCTCGGCCTCCAGCGCCCCCCCCTCGGCGGTCCCCTGAATCTCCACCAGCTGGAGGTCCTGGGTCATCACCAGGTTCATGTCGGTGTCGGCGCGGCTGTCCTCCCGGTAGTCCAGGTCCAAGAGCGGCTCCCCCTCCAACACCCCGACGCTCACCGCCGCCACCTGCCGGCGGACCGGATCGCCGTTGACGAGGCCCGCCTGGACCAGCTTGCGGCAGGCGATCCCGAGGGCGACGAAGCCACCAGTGATCGAAGCCGTACGGGTGCCCCCGTCGGCCTGGAGCACGTCACAGTCCACGATCACCGTGCGCTCGCCGAGCCGCCGCAGGTCGACCGCCGCCCGCAGGCTGCGGGCCACCAGCCGCTGGATCTCCTGAGACCGGCCATCAACTCGATTGCGCTCCCGCTGGGTGCGCTCCGGGGTCGCCCTCGGCAGCATGGCGTACTCCGCCGTCACCCAACCCGCGCGGGTGCCCCGGCGGTGCGGCGGCACCCTCTCCTCCACCGTGGCGGTGCAGAGCACCCGGGTGGAGCCGAGGGTGATCAGCGCCTCGCCCTCGGCCCAACCGCCGAGGGCCGTGGCGATGGTCAGATTCCGGAGCTGGTCCGGCGCTCGCCCGTCGTGTCGGGGCATCAGCGGTGCAGGAAGCCGCGGATGAACAGGATGCTGCCCTCGTAGAGCAGGATCAGCGCCACGGACAAGAACGTGGGGGTGAACGGATCGGCGCCCGGGGTCACGATCAGCGCCACCAGGATGATGACGAAGTAGCCGGGCTTGCGCCAGTGGGAGAGTTGGCGGCTGCCCAGCAGTCCCACGGCCGCCAGAAGACTGAGGGCGACCGGGAGCTCAAAGGTGATCCCGAAGATCAGCACCACGAGGGCGAGGAAGGAGAGGTAGGCGCCGAGATCGGGGAGGTAGACGGCGTTGGCGCCAAGGAAGGTGGCGAGGAAGGACAGCCCCACCGGCAGGACGAAGTAGGCAAAGACCCCTCCCAGCGCGAAGAACACCAGGGTCCCGGCGACGAAGGGGAACGCCAGCTGGCGCTCATTCGCCCGCAGGCCGGGGGCTATGAACCGCCAGAGCTGCCAGACGATCACCGGCAGGGCGAGCACCACCCCGGCGACCGCGGCCACCTCGAAGGGGATGGCCAGGCCCTGGATCGGGCTGGTGACCACCACCTTCTGGCCGAACGGCGAGTGAGTGCGCAGGAGGGCCTGGTGCAGGGGTCGTTCAAGGACCGCGATCAGCTGCTGGTTGAAGGCGAAGGCCAGCCCCGTCGCCAGCCCCCAGGCCACCAGGCTGACGATCAGCGCCCGGCGGAACTCCTCCAGATGCTCAACCAGGGTGAGCTGAGAAGGGTCATCGGCGGGCCCCCCGGGGAAGCCTCGCTGCCCGCCCCAGCGCCAGCCGGTGAGCCGGCGGGTGGCCACCTGGCGGAAGCGGGCTCAGCCGGCCCGGTCGGAACTACCCGGCGCCGCCCCGACCGGGTGGTCGGAACCCGGCTGCCCAGGGGTGCCGGCGGCCGAAGCCCCGTCCACCTGCGCCCCCGCCGCGGCCTTGGTGTCGTCGACGACCGACTGGGAGGCGTGGCGGAACTCGCTCAGTGCCCGTCCCAGCGAGTGGCCCAGCTCCGGCAGCCGCTTGGGGCCGAAGATCACCAGGGCCACCAGGAGGACCAGGAGGATTAGCGGCCAGTGGTCTCCCAACAAGTCTTGCTCCTCTGGGAACGCCCGCAACAGCGCCCGGAGTATAGCACCGGCCAAATTTCACTCCGGGGGAACCGGCCCGGCCCGCGCCTTCAGACGAGCTCGGCCAGTGCGTGGGAGAAGAGGCCCACCAGCCGGTCCAGCTCAGCCTCTGGATGGACGACCGAGAGGAATCCCGCCTCGAATTGCGAAGGAGGCCAGAACACCCCGCCCTGAAGCAGCCTCCGGTGCACCTGGGAGAAGTGGGAGAGGTCGCTGGTGCGCGCCGACCGGAAGTCGACGACCTCCTCGCCGGTGAAGAAGAAGGTCAGCATCGACCCCACCCGGTTGACCCGCAGGGGCACCCCGGCGGCGGCGCCAGCCGCCTCCAGTCCGGCCTGCAGGCGGGCCCCAAGCCTCTCCAGACGGGAGTAGGGGTCGCCCTCCTGCAGGGCCCGGAGGGTGGTCAGACCGGCGGCCACCGCCAGCGGACTGCCACTCAAGGTACCCGCCTGGTAGATCGGCCCGGCCGGGGCCAGCTGCTCCATGAGGGCCCGGCGCCCTCCGAGAGCGCCCACCGGCAGCCCGCCGCCGATTATCTTGCCAAGGCAGGTGAGATCGGGGGCCAGCCCGTACCGCTCCTGGGCCCCACCCCTCGAGACCCGGAAGCCGGTCATCACCTCATCGAGGATCAGGATGGAGCCAGAGGCGGTGGTCAGCTCGCGAAGCCCCTCCAGGAACCCGGGGGCGGGCGGCACCACCCCCATGTTGCCGGCGACCGGCTCGACGATCACCGCCGCCACCCTCTCTCCCCGCCGCTCCATCTCCTCCCTCACCCCGGCGAGGTCGTTGAAGGCGACCACCACGGTGTCGGCGACGGTGCCCGCCGGGACCCCGGGCGAGCCCGGGATCGCCAGGGTGGCAACCCCTGACCCGGCCGCCGCCAGCAGTGAGTCGCCGTGGCCGTGGTAGCAGCCGTCGAACTTGACGATCAGGTCGCGGCCCGTCACCCCCCGGGCCAGGCGGACCGCGCTCATGGCGGCTTCAGTGCCGCTGCTGGTGAGACGCAGCATCTCCACCGCCGGCATGAGGCGTGCCACCTCCTCCGCCAACTCCACCTCGGCAAGGGTCGGTCCGCCCATCGCCTCCCCACGGCCGAGTTGGGTGCGGAGAGCGGCAACCACGCGCTCGTCCAGGTGGCCGAGGATCAACGGCCCGTAGGCGAGGACCATGTCCAGGTACCGATTCCCGTCGAGGTCGGTGAGGTGCGCGCCCTTCGCCGAGGCGAAGAACGGCGGATCCCCGCCCACCCCGCGGAAGGAGCGGACCGGGCTGTTCACCCCTCCCGGCATCACCTTGAGCCCCCGGTCCAGCGCCGCCCTGGAGGAGCTGAGGTCGAGCCCGCCGTCGGTCAGGGGAGCTGCTCCCGGACCGTGATCCGCATGGGGTCCCCGCGCTTCACCCGCTGGGCCACCTGGAGCCCGGAGACCACCTCTCCGAAGAGGTTGTAGTCCGGGGGCAGGGTGAACTTCGAGAGGGTGACGAAGAACTGGCTGCCGTTGGTGTTGGCCCCGGCGTTGGCCATCGCCACCGCCCCCGGCTGGTAGGCCCCGCCGCTGTATGCGGGCGACACCACCTTCTCATTCTTGAACTGGAATCCCGGGCCGCCGGTGAGGTTGTCGTTGGGGCTGCCCCCCTGGATCACCGGGCCGCCAGGAGCGGTGCTGGGGTCTCTCGCCCACTTCAGGCCGTCGAAATACCCGTTGCGGACGAGGGTCACGAAGACGTTGACGGTGGTCGGGGCCCAGTCGGGAACCAGGCAGACCACGATCTCACCCTCGGGAACCGTGATGGTGGCCTGGTAGAGCCGCTGGGTGTTGATGGTGAACGCCGGCTCCTTCGCATAGTGGCGGAGGCTGGCGGGTGGGTCGAGCGGCCCGAGGGGCGCCCCGAACTGAGCCTGATCGCAGTTGGCCAGCGACACTGGACGCACCTCCCTTTGAGCACCGACGTTGATGAAGAACGCGGCGGCCCCCACCGCCGCCATGGTCAGGGCCGCCACCCCCGCACCCAGCCAGCGCCGCCGGCTGGGCATCAGCCCTCCTCCGAGAGCCACCGGCTCAGCTCACGCGCGAAGTAGGTGATGATCACGTCGGCCCCCGCCCGCCGCATGGACAGGTGGGACTCCAGGACCGCGGCCCGGAGGTCCAGGGCTCCCGCAGCGGCCGCCGCCCGCAGCATGGCGTACTCACCGGAGACCGAGAAACAGGCGAGGGGAACGTCGAAACGATCGCGGGCCTCGCGCACCACGTCCAGGTAGCTGAGCGCCGGCTTCACCATGAGTACGTCGGCTCCCTCCAGGAGGTCCATCTCCAGCTCCCGCATCGCCTCGCGCCGGTTGGCGGGATCCATCTGGTAGCCGCGGCGATCGCCGAACTGGGGAGCACACAGGGCGGCGTCCCTAAAGGGCCCGTAGAAGCAGGAGGCGAACTTCGCGGAGTAGGCCATGATGGCGGTTGCGGAGAAGCCGGCGGCATCCAGGGCCTCCCGTATCGCCCCCACCTGGCCGTCCATCATCCCAGAGGGCGCGATCACGTCGGCCCCGGCCGCGGCCTGGCTGATCGCGGTCCTCTGGTAGAGCTCCAGGGTGCGATCGTTGTCCACCTCCCCGGCTTCCGTGAGCACCCCGCAATGACCGTGATCGGTGTACTCGTCAAGGCAGTCGTCGGACACCAGCAGCAGCCGGTCCCCAAACTCGCGGCGCAGTCGGCGCAGCGCCTGCTGCACCACCCCCTGGTCGTCCCAGGCCGCCGATCCCACCGCGTCCTTGTGGGCCGGGACGCCGAACAGGACAAGTCCGGGGATCCCCAGCTCCACGGCCTCGGTGGCGAGCCGGGGCAGGCTCTCTACGGTCTCCTGGAAGACCGCGGGCATGGTGGTCACCTCCCGGCGCTCCCGGATCCCCTCAGCCACAAAGCAGGGAAGCAGCAGGTGGTCGGCACGAAGGCTCGCCTCCCGCACCAGACGGCGCAGGTTCGCCGAGCGCCGCAGGCGGCGGGGACGGTCGTCAGGGAAGGCCATTCGACGTCCCATTGTCGGGCACTGGGGCGGCGGCCACCGCGGCCACCAGCCCCTCGAGGGAGTGAACCGGGGCCACCACGCTCGGCTTGAGACCCAGGGCCATCGCCGTCCGAGCGGTCACAGGGCCGATGCAGGCGACCCGGCAGCCCGGGGAGAGCAGGGCCGGTCCGGCCAGCTCCGCGAAGGCAGAGACCGTGCTCGAGCTGGTGAAGGTGAGCCAGTCCAGCCGCCCCTCGGCGAGCTCGGCCCGGAGCGCTTTTGCCGAATCCAGCTCCGGTTCGGCCCGGTACAGCTCGACCACCTCCACCCGCGCACCCTCCGCCTCCAGGGTCCGGGGCAGGACGTCTCGGGCCCCGGCGGCCCGGGGCAGCAGCACCCGGCGCCCCGAGACACCGGAGTTGACCAGAAGATCCGCCAACGACTCGGCGATGAATCGGTCGGGCGTCCGCTGCGGATCCCAGCCCAGGTGGGCCGCGGCCCGAGCGGTGCCCGGCCCGATCGCATACAACTCGACCGTCCCGCCATCGGGGGGCCGAACGGCCAGCTGGCGCACCGCGTTGGCGCTGGTGAAGACGAGGAGATCGAAGTCCCCGGCCCGGATCCGGGCCCGCCAGGACTCGAGCTCGATCTCGGTCCTGAGGGATCGCAGTCGCACCACCGGGATGGAGACGGGGTCGGCGCCCTCCGCGACCAGGAGGGCGCACAGCTCCTCGGCGTCGGCCCGCGGGCGGGTCACCAGGACCCGCTGCCCGGCCAGCGGCCTCATCTCGGCAGAGCCAGCTCGGCGGCCAGCTCTCCGACCAGCAGCGCCAGCCCTCCCTCGCTGGAGGTCTCGAGGGTCGACCGGCGCAGCTCCGACCGGACCTCACCGGACCAGTACGCCGCCGTGAGCCTCCATCCCTCTTCCCCCCACGGCTGGGCCAGCGCCCCGAGGGCGAGCCGGCAGCCGCCCCCCATCACCCTCAGAAGACGACGCTCAGCCTCCACCGCAGCCCGGGTGGGCCGGTGGTCCAGCTGCTCCAACAGCTTCCCGCTGGGGCTTCCCGAAGTGGCCTCCACGGCGATCGCGCCCTGAGCCGGGGCGGGTGTGCACTCTGAGCGAGGGTCCAGCGCCTCAGCCCCGATGTCCAACCCCAGCCGCTGGAGCCCAGCTGAGGCCAGGACCACGGCGTCCACCTCGCCCGAGTCGACCTTGCGCAAACGGGTCTGAACGTTGCCCCGCACCGGGAGGGTCTGGAGGTCGGGCCGCAGGTCGGTCAGCTGCGCCGCCCGCCGCGGCGAGGAGGTGCCCACCCGAGCACCGAGGGTGAGCTCCCGCCAGGGCCGGCGACCGTGGGTGACCATCACATCGCGGGGGTCAGCCCTCTCCAGATACGCCACCACGGCCAGCCCGGCCGGGGCTTCGGTCGGGAGGTCCTTGGCGCTGTGCACGGCGGCGTCCACCTCCCCCCGGCTGAGCTCCTCCTGCAGACGCGAAGTGAACCATCCATCCACTCCGGGATCGCTGAGCGGGGCGGTGGGCCGGCGGTCACCCTCGCTGTCGATGACCCGCAGCCGCACCTCAACTTCCGGGGCCAGCCGCCGCAGCTCTCGCACGACCAGGTTGGCCTGGGCCAAGGCCAGAGGGCTTCCCCGGGTGCCGAGGACGATCAAGAGTCTCCCCGGCCCTGGGGAGCGCCCAGATCGAACGCCTCCTCCACGATCCGGCGCCGCTGGGGATCGTCGGCGTGCTCGCGGAGGAAGGTGATCGGCTTGTGGATCAACTTGGCGGCGATCGCCTGGGTCAGCCGCTCGAGCTGGAGCCGCTCCGCCTCCCCCAACTCCGGCATCCGCGACATGGCGCGCCGCAGCTCCCCCCGGCGCACCACCTCAGCCTGGTCCACCAGGCGGGCGATGGTCGGCCCCGCCTCGCGGGCCGCCAGCTCGGAGCTGAGGGCCGCGACCGCCTCCTCCACCACCGAGTCCGCCTTAGGGCGGTGGAGCTCGCGGGAGCCGAGGTTCGCCTCCACCACGTCGGCCAGCTGGTCGAGGTCGAGGAGCTGGACCCCGTCCAGCTCTGCCGCCTCCGGCTCCACGTCCCGAGGCACGGCGAGATCGAGGACCAGCAGCCGCTCCTGGCTCCCGCGCAGCGACCGCACGTCCTCGACGGTGAGCACCCGCTGCTCGCTGCTGGTGCTGCACACCACCAGCGCCACCTTGCCGCTCTGCTCATCGAGGGTCTCCAGGTCCACCAGCCGGCCGCCGACGGACTCCGCCAGGGCGGCGGCCCGCGGGCCCCTCCGGGCGACCAGCATGGGGTCGCAGCCGGCCCGCTGCAGAAGTCGCGCCGCGGCCCCGCCCACGCTGCCCCCGCCCACTATCAGCACCCCGGTGCCCCGAAGCGGGCCCAGGCGGCGCCGCGCCGCCTCCACCGCGACCTGGCCGTACCCCACCGCCTGGCGGGAGATCCCGGTGGTGCTGCGCACGGTCTTGGCGGTCTCGATGGCCCGGCGCATGACCAGGTCAAGCTCACCGCTGAGCGTCCCGGCCTCCCGAGCCAGCCTGTGGGCCCTCTTGAACTGAGCCAGCACCTGGGCCTCGCCGAGAATCGCGCTCTCCAGCCCGCTGGCCACCCGAAACAGGTGGCGCAGAGCCTCCACGCCGGTACGGCTCAGGACCAGGTCCGGCAGTTCGGCCCGCCCCTCGAGGTAGTGGAAGAACCGCTGGGTGGCGCGCTCGGCCTCCCGCTGGTTGCGAGTCTGGAGATAGAACTCAGTGCGGTTGCAGGTGCTGAGACAGGCCGCCCCCACCAGTCCCGAGTGGCCCACCAGGGCCTGGAGCGACTCCACCACCTGGCGCTCGTCCAGGTGGAGCCGCTCCCGTACCGGCAGGGGCGCCAAACGGTGGCTGATCCCGGTGGCGACGAATGGCACCCTGAGATCGAGTATATCGGTAGCCGTCGGCCGCCCCGCTGTTTGGCGCCGGCTCAGAGCGGGAACTCGCCCTCCGTCAGGGCGGCGGCCTCGCGATACGCCGCCTCCTCACGGCGGATCAGGTCCGGGCAGGTGCCCCTGGCCGTCGCCGAGCTCACCGCCAGCAGCTGAAGCGCCACGGCCGATCCCAGCAGAGCCACCAGGGGTTCGCCGAGGCCAGGGCTGGCCGGGATGTCGATCCGGACGGTGCGGACCGCCGGAGTGGGAAGGCTGGAGGGGACCCAGGGGCCGGAGATGACGGCCGTGGCCGCCCCAACTCTCTCGGCGGCGGCCAACACCTGTCCGGCGCGCCCCAGACGCCGGGGCCCATCCTTGGGGTCGGCCAGGACCAAGACGAGCGCCGACCGCCCGTCGAGGGCCGCCAGGTGGCCGTGAAGGACGGTCTCCAGCTGATGGCTCAGGCCCGCGACCCTCGATCCCTCAGCCAGCTTCAGCGCCAGCTCACGGGCGCCGACGTAGTCCCCACCCCCGCCGACGCAGGTGACGTCGCGGGATGAGCTCAGTTGGACGGCCGCCGCCTCCGCTTGGGCCCCCATGCGCTCCAGGCAGCGCTCGAGGAAATCGCCAACCGTGTTCGCCTCGGCCCTCGGCCCTCCCAGCTGGGAGGCGAGGCCGGCGCCGACCAGAAGGGGCGAGAGGTACCCCACGGTGTGGCACCAGGAGCGGTCCACGAGCGGGGTGACGCACAGGTGACCCGCGGCGCGCCCGGCGGTGCTGGTGGGGCCCGCGGTGATCAGGGCGGTCGCTGCGCCGAGCTCTGCCGCCGAGCGGAGCGCGGCCACGGCGGCCGCGGTCTCCCCTTCGTGGGAGACCGCAAGGCACAGACCCTTCCAGGGGTCCAAAGCCGCCTCCAGCGCCTGCCGAGGGACCAGCAGACGGGATGCCCCGGGGAGCGCCCAACCCAGCTCAAGGGCAATCGCCATCGCGGCGTGCTCGCTGGTGCCGCAGCCCACGAGGGCGATCCGTTCACCAGCGGCCACGGCGGCCCGCACCAGGTCCGCGAGGCGGGCCTGACCGGACCGGTCCTGGAGGATCCTCCGGGCCACGCCGGGCTGCGCGGCGATCATCTCGGCCATGACCCATGGCGGCCCCTGGCGCCACTCCGGGAAGCCGGCGGGCAGACTGTCGGCCGCCGCGGTCATGGGGCGAGGAACCTGACAGCCATCGGAGCCTGCCAAGGGTACCGCCGGCGGGCGCCTCGGGATGCCGCCAACTCCGCTTCGGCCCATCGGGATAGGATGGAGGTCGTGCAAACCGTGACGCCCGGAGGTTCCCCCGCGGCCGAGGGAAGCGAACCGACACCCGAGCACGGCTCCCGCCCCGAGCGGGTTCGCTGGGGGCGGGAGCGGGGCCCGGGAGCACCCGGAGACCGGCTGGCGCCCCGGCTGGGGCCGCCCTCGCCCGAGCTCGAACCGTTCCACAATCGCCTGCCACTTCTGGACCCCCGGGACGGAGACCTCGGGGCCACGCCCCACCAGATCACCCCCGACCTCGCCCTCGCCGAGGCGCAGTTCGTGGCGCTCGACTGCGAGACGACCGGGCATTTCCCCCATCGGATGGTGGAGCTCGGCGCGGTGCGCTTCCAGCTCGGCGCGGTCGCTGACGGCCAGGCCCCCCGGCAGTTCCTGGAGAGCCTGGTGCACACGACCGACCACATAAATCCGTACGCCCGCCGGGTCCACGGGATCTCTCGCTCGATGCTCACGGGCGCGCCGCCCCTCCACCGGGTGGCCCTCACCTTCCACCACTTCGCCCGCGGGGCGATCCCGGTCGAGCACAGCGCCGACGCCTTCGACACCCGCCTGGTGGCCAAGGCGCTGGACCGGCCGCCGCCCAAGTACCACCTGGACACCTCACGGATCGCCGGTTCCCTCTTCGGGCTGCGCGACACCATAGGCCTGGAGAAGCTCTGCGACCGTCTGGGGGTGACCCACCGGCAGCCTCACTTCGCGCTCGCCGACGCCGAGGCGACCGCCGAGTGCCTGGTGGAGCTGGTGCAGATCGGCATCCGGGAGCGTGGCTGGAGCACCCTCGGCGACGTGCTGGCCGTGGGCATGCCCCCGGAGCCCCGCCCTCTGGAGCGGACCCGAGTCCACGCTCGTGAGGGGAGCGACGCGGCGCCGGTTGAGCCGGGCGGCCCGACGCGGCGCCGTCGGCATCGGGGTGGCCGCCGCCGGCGGGGCACCCCCGCAGTCACCCCGTCGGCTGACGGTGGCGCCTGAGGAGCGTGCCGGCGCGGCGGGTTGGAGACTCGGGCCCCGCGGCTTGGGCCGGCGCCGGGCCCGCGCCCCGAGGTCTCCTGCCTAGAGCCGGAGAGGCGGCCCAGCCGCACCTCCCCGGCTCGCGGGCCGTCCCGAAGGCGTCGGCCCTTCGCCGGACCCACCTGGTAAACGCCGCGCCGGACCGGCCAGCGGACCTCGGACCCCCGGCCCGACTCCCCGCCGGTTGAGTCGCGGCGCTAGCCGGTGAGGCGGCGGTGCCCAGGGCACCGCCGCCTCCAGGCGTCTTCAGCCGATCGGTTGACGCCGGACCCATCGGCCCAGCCCAAGAAGGGTGAGGCCCAGGATCATAAGAGCGATGGTGATACCCACCTCCAGCGCCGCGCCGGTGCCGGGTGTGGTGGTGGAGGCGCCGAGGACACCGCCCGCCGGGGTCGTGACCGTGGACGTTGCCTCGTCCGCAGCGCTGACGCCGTCATGGGTCACCGTGACCTTCACGGTGTCGGTCAGGGAGGCGCCGACCGCCGGCGAGTACCCGGCGATCGTGAAGGCGCAGAGCACGCTGGCCCCCGGAGCCAGCATCGTTCCGATGAGGCTCGAGCACTCACTCACAGTGGTGCCCGAGTAGGTGTCGGTGATGGTGGAGATGGACTCCGCCGACTGGCTGTCATTGGAGATGAGTGCGTGGAAGCTCACCGACTGTCCCGCCGAAGTCGCCTGTTCCGATTGGGAGTAGGTCCCGCTGCCATCCGCGTCGTTGGTCTTGACCACGGTGACCGAGGGGCCCTCGGAAGTGGGGCTCGTGCTCGGGCTCGGGCTGGTGCTCGGGCTAGAACTGGGGCTAGAGCTCGGACTGGTGCTCGGGCTAGAACTGGGGCTAGAGCTGGGGCTAGAGCTCGGGCTAGAACTGGGGCTCGAGCTCGGGCTGCTGCTAGGGCTAGCCGAAGGGCTGGTGCTCGGGCTCGGGCTCGGACCAGGGCAGTCCACCCAGAAGGTCTTGTGCTTCTGAGGATCCTGGACGAACTGGAGCTTGAAGTGGAAACCCTGGCCGTTGACCGGCAGGTCGCCGTTGGCGATCGCGTCCGCGATCAGGGTCTTCACGTTGATCACGCTGAGCACCTGATCACCGCCGGAGGCCAGGGAGTAGGCCCAGGTCGCGGTGCTCGGGTTGGCCTTGGTACCGGGCCAAGCCTGGTCCTGCTTGTAGCCGGGCTGGCCGTAGTCGCCGCTTCCGCTGCCCGAAGGCGCCCAGCCGTCGACGGTGTATATCCCCGTCGCGTCGGCCAGGTTCACCCCCCAAAGGTTGATGTTCTCGCAGGCCAGATGGGGGTCCATCTCGTGCCCAGGGCCGGCCGGCTGGCCGACGTTGTCCACCCAGACGTCTTCCTGGTTGGAATTTCCGGAGCTCTGGGAGCTGGGCGTCGCGGCCTGGCCCCCGGCGGCGAGTACCCCCATGGGAACCGAGAGGGCCAGCGCCAGCACCCCAGCCCCGGTGAACGCCAACGTCCGCCACGTCCTTCCGACTGCTCTCATCTGAACTCCCTCCTATGATCTGCTGAAGACTGCCGCGGCCCGGTGCGGCCGTCGGAGTGGCATCGGCCCCCGGCGCCCACTCAACTCCCGCCGCAGCCGCCGTGGCAGATGGTCAGCTGCGCCCAGCGCCGGAAGGAGATGGGCATCCGCATACCACTGCTCACATGAGAAAGAACGCGCCAGGGACTCCGGCTAACCGCTGTGCGACCGGACCTGACGAACTCGTCACACGAGCGGACTGGGGTCGGCGTCGGCCCCGGCCAGCTTGCGGGCCTGCTCCTCCTGACGCAGCGGGTCCACCAGCAGCTCCAGCTCACCGCCCAGAACCCGGGGTAGCTGGTACAGGGTGAGGTCGATCCGGTGGTCGGTGACCCGGTTCTCCCGGAAGTTGTAGGTGCGGATCTTCTCGCTCCGGTCGCCGTGGCCCACCATGGAGAGTCGGGTCTGGCGCAGCTCCCGCTCCTGCTCGGCCCGCATCCGGTCGTAGAGGCGGGAGCGCAGCACCCTCATCGCCTTGGCCCGGTTCTTGTGCTGGGACTTCTCGTCCTGGCAGGTCACCACCAGCCCGGTCGGAAGGTGGGTGATCCGAACCGCGGAGTCGGTGGTGTTGACGCTCTGGCCACCCGGCCCGGTGGAGCGGAAGACGTCCACCTTGATGTCCTCCTCGCGGAGGTCCACCTCCAGGTCCTCAGCCTCCGGCAGCACCACCACGCTGGCGGCTGAGGTGTGCACCCGCCCCTGGGACTCGGTCTGAGGCACCCTCTGCACCCGGTGCACGCCGCTCTCGAACTTCAGGTGGCCGTAGGCGCCCCGGCCGTGGACCTCCAGCACCACCTCCTTCAGTCCCCCGGCCTCGCTGGGGGAGCTGTCGATCATCTCGACCCGCCAGCGCTCCCGCTCGGCGTACCGAAGGTACATGCGCAGGAGATCGGCGGCGAAGAGGGCCGCCTCCTCGCCCCCGGTGCCGGCCCGGATCTCCACCACCGAGTCGCGCTCCTCGTCAGGGTCCTGGGGCAGAAGCTGCAGGCGCAACTCGGCGAGTGCGCCGGCCGCCGCGGCGCGCTCCCGCCGGGCTTCGCCCTCCAGGTATGCGCGCAGCTCCGAGTCGCTCTCACTGGCCGCCATCGCCTGGGCCTCCTCGGCGGCCCGGTCGGACGACTCGATGCGCCCCATCAGCTCCAGGACCGGCCGCAGCTGGGCCAGCTCTCGGCCCACCGGCTCCAGCTCCCGCGGATCGAGGTCGGGATCCTGCAGCCGTTCCTCCAACTCCTGGCGGCGCTGACGCGCCTGCTCCAGCCTCACCTGAAGCGCCGGCGGCAGCGTCAGCAAGGGATCATCCCTTCGTCGGACGGCGCCAGCCGCCTCCTAGCGCTGGGCTCTCTGGGCGCGGCGCCGGAAGCGCTCGACCTGGCCGCCGGTGTCCACGATGCGCTGCTCCCCGGTGAAGAACGGATGGCAGACGCTGCAGACCTCGGTGTGCAGGGTCGTCATGGTCGATCCGGTGGTGAAGGTGTTCCCGCAGGAGCAGGTCACCACCGCGTCGTGATGGTATTCGGGGTGTATGTTCGCCTTCATCTCAGATCAAGCTTAGCAGAGGCCCGCGCCGGCCCCCGCCGCCACCGGGCGGGTGAAGTTGCCCAGCCGCAGTCTGGGAAGCCGAGCTGCCAGCTCCACCACGAGCTCCGCCATCCCCACCCCTGGCTCCAGCTCCGGCAGCCTGGACAGCAGCCAGTTGGGGTCGCCGTTCAGGCTGCGCAGCTGGAGCTGCTCGACTTCCAGCTCTCTCAGGGTGTCCACCGTGAGCTCCAGCTCGGCCGGCGTGTCGGTGACGCCGGGGAAGGTCAGCAGGTTCACCGTCAGCTGGGCGCCGCCGGCTCGCGCCACCCGGGCCGAGTCAAGGACCTCTTCGATCGCGTATCCGCGTGGCCGGTAGTAGGCGGCGAAGAGATCCTGGCGGAAGCTGAACACGCTGATCCGGCAGCTGTTCACCCCGGCCGCCACCAGGCCCCGCAGCGCCTCCGGGCGACTGCCATTGGTGTTGATGTGGATGGTGGCTTGCGGATGGCGCCCGCGGAGCTCGGTGGTGACCCGGCGCAGCACCTGATCGCGCAACAGCGGCTCCCCCTCACAGCCCTGGCCGAAGCTGACCATCCCAGCCTCCCCCGCCGCCTCGCAGCGGCGCAGGTGCTGGTCGCCCACCTCCACCAGCTCGTCGGCGGTCGGGGCGGTGGGCATGCGGGGCTGCGGGGTCGGGGCCCCCGAGTCGGTCTGCAGGGAGATGCAGCCCAGGCAGTCGGCATTGCAGGCGGCTGAGGTCGGGAGCGCCCCCTCGCCGCGGCCCAGGAAGCTGTTCTGGGCGGTGAGGCAGCTGTGCCGCAGGGCGCAAACGCTGAGCTGAGCCACCACCCGGTTGCGCGGGAGGGCCCGCTGCAGCTTCTCCACCTCGGCCTCCAGCGCCGCGCCTGACGGCCGCCTCCCGGTCCAGGGACGGTAGCTGTCGCTGCGCGCCGCCGCCACCATGACCCGGCCGTCCTGGTCGGCGACCGCCGTGTACCCGTACAAGGGAAGGGTGTCAGCGGAGGCCGGGGTGAGGTGGGCGGGGAGCAGGAGCCGGACGTAGCCAACCGGCAGGACCGCGGCGACGGGCAGCGGATGGGCCCCGGTGATCACTCGGGCCTCGCTCTTCCCCCGGCGCCGGCCGAGCGCCTGGCGCTGGGGGAGGTGCATCAATGTCGAGCCCCGGGGCAGCGGCAGCCAGCGGCTGAACGGGACCGCGGTCCTCCCGCTCTGGCCCACGGCCACCCACCCCGGCGGGGCCACCACCATCTCGCCCCGGCCGTCGCTCAACAGCGGCCGCAGCGGGGCCGCCTCGCTCAAACCGAGGCGACCGCCGGGTCCTGGGGGAGCTCGGGCTCCATGGCCAGGCCGGCCCGGCTGAGGCAGGCGGCCATGAACGCGTGGAAGAGCGGGTGGGGGCGATGGGGCCGGGAGCGGAACTCGGGGTGAAACTGACTGCCGACGAAGAAGGGGTGGTCCTTGAGCTCCATGATCTCCACCAGCCGCCCGGTAGGCGAGGTTCCACTGAAGACCACCCCCACCTCCTCCAGCGCCTCCCGGTAGCGGTTGTTGAACTCAAAGCGGTGCCGGTGGCGCTCGTACACCACCTGCTCCCCGTAGGCCTCGGCGGCCCTGGTCCCGGGCTCCAGCCGACAGGGGTAGAGGCCGAGGCGCATGGTGCCTCCCATGTCGGCCACGTCGCGCTGCTCGGGCAAGAGGTCGATCACCGGGTGTTCGGTGAAGGCGTTGAACTCCGTGCTGTTGGCGTCGTCGGTCCCGAGGGCCTCGCGGGCCACATCGATGCAGGCGCACTGCATCCCGAGGCAGAGGCCGAGGAAGGGCACCCGATGATGCCGGGCGTAGCGCGAGGCGGCGATCTTGCCCTCGATGCCGCGGTGTCCGAAGCCCCCGGGGATCACCAGCCCGTGCAGCCCCTCGAAGGGGGTGGGGTCCCCGGGTTCGATGGTCTCGGTGTTGATCCAGCGCACTTCCAGCCCGACGCCATGGGCGACCGCGGCGTGGCGCAGGGCTTCGGTGACGCTGATGTAGGCATCGGGCAGGGCCACGTACTTGCCGGCGATCCCCACCAGGACCCGGTCCTGGGCGGAGAGCGTGCGCTCCACCAGCCGCTCCCACGAGCGCAGGTCGGCCGCGGGCGCCTCCAGCCCGAGCTGCTCCACCAGGTACCGCCCGAGTCCGCTGTCTTCGAGGAGCAGGGGCACCTGGTAGATGGTGCGGGCGTCGGGGACGCTGATCACCGCCGAGGGGTCGACGTCCGCGAAGAGGGCGATCTTGTCGCGAACCCCGGCGCCCAGCGGCTGGCGCGACCGGCAGACGATGGCGTCCGGCTGGATGCCGATCCCGCGCAGGGTCTGGACGCTGTGCTGGGTCGGCTTGCTCTTGAACTCCTCGCTGGCCTCGACGAAGGGCACCAGGGTGACGTGCACGTAAAACGTGTTGCGCCGGCCCACGTCGTTCTTCAGCTGGCGGATCGCCTCCAGGAAGGGCAGCGATTCGATGTCGCCCACGGTCCCCCCCACCTCGACGATCACCACCTCGGCCTCGGACTCGTCGGCCACCCGCCGCACCCTGTCCTTGATCTCATTGGTGATGTGGGGAATCACCTGGACGGTGGCGCCGAGGAAGTCGCCGCGGCGCTCCTTGGCGATCACCTCGCTGTAGATCTTGCCGGTGGTGACGTTGCTGGCCTTGGAGAGGCAGGTGTCCACGAAGCGCTCGTAGTGGCCGAGGTCCAGATCGGTCTCGGCCCCGTCATCGGTGACGAAGACCTCCCCGTGTTGATACGGGGACATGGTGCCTGGATCGATGTTGATGTAGGGGTCCAGCTTCTGCAGCGAGACCGACAGCCCGCGGGCCTTGAGGACGGTTCCCAGCGAAGCGGCGGTGATCCCCTTGCCGATGCCGGAGACGACGCCACCGGTGACGAAGATGAACTTAGCCATCACCGGGCCACGGGAGCACACGGGAGCCAACACCCATGTGGGCGAATAATACCACCTGGAGGTTCAGCGGCGAGGCTCCAGGACCACCACCCGGGTGTCCTCGGAACCTCCGGAGAAGCCCGATAGGCTGAGCCGTGCCTGGGGGTGAACCTCCCCAACGCCCATCTCCTTGATGAACGCGGCAAGCGCCTCGGGCACTCCGCCCTCGACCGGCTCAAACCCGATCGGGACCACCACCGCGGGCTGCAGCCGACCCACCAGCGCCGCGGCGCTCACCGCCCGCCCGGGTGCGCCTCCCTCCAGGGAGACCGCCAGGACGTCCACGACGCCGATGGACTCAAGGGTGTCCTCGGGGAACTCGGTAGGCAGGGCCCCGAAGTTGCAGACCGGGACCTCGTCCACGATGGCGACGAAAGCGGTGCCGGTGGGAAGGGCGACCCCGTGCACGGTGACGCCGCGCAACTCGTACTCACCGGGGCGGGCCACCACCTGAGGACCGCCGTCCGGCCGGAGCAGGTTGCCGTCGCCTCCGCCGCCGACCACTATGTCGACCCCGGAGGGAACCGGCACCGAGCTGGGGGCGAGGAGGACGCGAGCCTCCCTACCCCGGAGCAGAAGCGCGTCGCCGCCGAGCCAGGCTATCTCCAACAGCTTCTCTCCCGAGGGCGCGGGTACCCAGGGCCGGCGGCCTCGCACGTGCCCGCTCCAATCGGCAAGGTTACCAACTCCACCTGCCGGGACCGGCGCTCGGCGCCGTCAGGACCGCCTCAAGCCACCGGCACGCTCAGCGTGAGAGTCCGGCGCGCCCCACCGCGCTGCACAACCAGCGTGACCTTGGCCCCAGGACCGAAGGAGGTGAGCAGGTCGGACAGGGCGGGGAAGCTCGGAGCCCCAGCATCCAGAACCGGGCTACCGTCCGCGCTGACCACCACGTCACCGGCCTTCAGGCCGGCGGCGGCGGCCACGGAACCGGGGTCGACCACCAGGATCTCCGCCCCCGAGGCGAGCTGCAGGGCCGCGGCCGTGGCTGGGGTGAGGTATTGGCTGACCATTCCGAGAGGCTGCGGGCCCGAGCCGTTGGTGGTGATGGCGGTGACCAGGTAGGCGGCCTCCGAGGCGTCCAACGCGAAGTAGCCCGGCCCCTGGCCGCTGGGCGCCATCCGCTCCCCGTTGAGGATGCCGACAACCTGGCCCGAGGCGTTGACCAGCGGCGCCCCGGAACTGCCCTGGGGCGCCGGGACGTCGGTGCGCATCATCCCATCGATCAGGGCCGATCCCGAGGGGGCGGCCGGATCGGCCACCTCGGCGGTCAGTCCCAGCTCGCTCACCGTCCCCACGTCGACGCTGGCGGACCCGCCGAGGGCGAGCGAGATGGCGATCGCTGTCGACCCAAGGGCCGGCGGCGAGCCGAAGCTCAGCGGCGCTGGGAGGGCCGGCGAGCTCACCTGGAGCAGCACCACTCCGGTGTAGGGATCGGAGCTGGCGATGGTCGCCGGGAGGACGTCTCCATTGGCGAGCACCACCTCGACCCCCGCGGCGCCGGCCACCGCACCCTCGCTGGTGACGATGAGGCCCTGGGAGCTGGCCACGAAACCGTCCGAGGCGTCGGCGGCGGTGGGGACCCCCCCACCCCTCTGCTGGCGCACCACCACGACCACCGAGGGGGCCACCGCGGCCACGACCGAGCTGAGGGATACCGACTGGGAGCCGCCCCCGCCGCCGCTCGTCCGAATCGGCAAGGGGGCGGATCCCGGGCTGGCCAGCTGGCGGTAGGCGAGGAAGCTCACTCCCCCGCCGAAGGCCACCCCCACCACGGCCGCCACCAGGGCGACCGCCCCCAGGCGTCGGGCGCCGGCCCTGCCGTCCTGAGCGTCAGCCGCCATCGGGAGGGTTCCAGGTGAGCACAAGCTGCTCGGTGGGGGTGAAGCCCGCGGTCTGATAGGCCCGGAGGGCCACCTGGTTGCCGGGATCGGTCCAGACGCTGGCGAAGGTCACCCGGCGCTCGGCGAACAGCCGGGTTGCCTCCCCGAGGAGCCGCCCGGCGAGGCCCCGGCCCCGTTCCCCGGGAAGGACGTAAAGCTCGGCCACCTCTCCCTCCAGGCCGGTGCCCGGGTCAAAGACAACGCACCAGCAGAAGGCCAGGACCCGGCCCTGCTCGCGGGCCGCGAACACGTGGTTCTCGCCCCGGAAGGTGGCTCTGGTTCGCGGCAGCGCCTCATCCAACCGGGATCGCAGCCCGGGGCTGGCCGGATCACCGGCGTCCGAGATGAGCAGCTCGAGGAGCAGTGGTCGGATCGAGTCCAGCTCGGACTCGGGGAGGGCCTCGATCAGCACCCGCTCATCGTACGGCCCCGCCAGACTCAGCCCCCCGAGCTCGGCCAGTCCTCGAAGTACTCGAGAGAGGGCTCGGCCCGCGCCACCCCTCCGGCCACGGCGGCCCGCACCACCGCTCGGGCCACCTCCCGGTGGACCCCGGGATCGAGGGAGTCCGGCACCACCTCGTCGTGGGTCGCCCGGGAGGCGATGGCCAGCGCCGCGGCCACGTACATCTCGGTGGTGAAGCGCCTGGCCCTGGTGTCCAGCACCCCGCGGAACAGCCCCGGAAAGCCGAGCAGGTTGTTGACCACCGAGCCGTCCACCGCCAGGGTGGCGCCCGCCTCCATCGCTCGCTCCGGCTCGATCTCTGGGATTGGGTTGGAGATGGCGAAGATGATCTGACCGGGCCGGACCTGATCGGGCCGGATCAGGCCAGGCTGGGCCGTTGCAGCGATCACCAGGTCACAGCGGCCGAGAAGCTCATCCAACTCCACGGCGATGCCGCCCTCGGCCTTCAGCCGCTCGATCGAGTCGGGGGTGCGCCCGGTGCCGTACACCGGGCGGCCCTGGAAGTGCATCAGGAGCTGGGCGATCGCCGAGCCCGCGGCCCCCAGGCCGACGACCCCGGCGGTGAGCCCCGTGGCCTCGCGACCAGTCATCGACGCCGCCCGCAGCACCGCCGCCAGGACCACGGTGGCGGTCCCGTGCTGGTCGTCGTGCATCACCGGAATCGCGACCCGCGCCTGGAGCGCCGGGGTGATCTCGAAGCAGTGGGGCGCGGCGAAATCCTCCAGCTGGATCGCGCCGAACGAAGGTGCCACCCGGGTCAGCGCCGCCACGATCTCGTCCGACGGCCCGGGCTCGACCAGGAGCGGGTGGGCGTCGATGCCCACCATCTGGGCCAGGAGGGCGCACTTCCCCTCGATCACCGGCATCCCCGCCACCGGCCCGATGTTGCCCAGCCCCAGCACGGCGGTGCCGTCGGTGACCACCGCCACCGAGTTGGCGATCCCGGTGTACCTATCGGCCACCCTGGGGTCGGACTCGATCAGTCGGCAGACCTCGGCCACCCCGGGGGTGTACACGTGGCGGAGGTCGGTCACCGTCCGCACCGGATACCTCGGGCTGACCCGAAGCTTGCCCCCGAGGTGGACCCGGAGCACCTCGTCCCGGACGTCGAGCAACTCGGTGTGGGGCAGCTCCCGAACCGATGTCAGCACCGCCTCCAGCATCGCCAGGTCGGTGGTGCTGACATCGATATCCCGCACCTTGTGCCGGGAGCCCCGCTCCACCGTGCGGATGTCGCCGATGTTGCCGCCGGCGGCGCCGATGGCGGTGGCCACCTCCCCCAGCACTCCCGGACGGTTCTGGTTGCGCAGCCGCATGGTGCGCTGGATCCGGTACGGAGACGCCCCGGGAGGGGCCTGCCCGGCCTCGGTGGGAAAGGCTACCTGGGCTCCGGGCATCGGCCTGTCCAGCATCATTTCCCTCCTGGGCTCCTGGCGCCCCGAGAGCGGGCGCAAGGATGCAAGGTACCGCCTCGTCGGCGGGTCGCGCATGGGCGGGCCCAACTTGGTCCCGGAGCCGAAAGCTAGCGCCAGGGCTGGGGCCCGGCGGATCCGCGCCTACCGCGGGGCGGGATGGGGAGGTGGGGCAGGGATCGCTTGGAGGTCGGCAGGTCCGCCACCCTGGCCGATCCCGGGAGCCCCGCAGGGCGCGGGTGCCTGCCTCCGGTCACCCGTCGCGCCACTCCGGCCGCTTGCGGAAGAGGCCGCCCCGGCCCAGGTGGTACCAGCGTTCCTCCCGGTACAGCGGGAGCCCCGCCGCGGCCTCGGCGCTGAGGTCGGTGTGCACCGCGAGGGTGGTGATCCGGACCACGTTGGCGGACGCCAGCTCGACCAGCTTGCCACCCGTGTGGGGCTTCACCGCCAGCCCGTGGAAGATGTCCTCCGCCTCATCCCCCAACAGGGCCGCCGTGGTCCCGAAGGTGTTCCCATCCCGGTCCAGGACCGGTGCCTGATACGGGGTCATGATCCAAGCCACCTGCTGCTCGCCGGCGGACTCCAGGTCGGGGGTCTTGTCCATGGTTCACCTCCAGGGGCCGGTGGCCCGCTCAGCCGGGAGCGGGGTCGCGCTCTTCGTTCCGGTTCGGGCTCAGCCACTCCCGGCGGGCAACTCGCCCAGGCTCAGGGAGACGGTGATCTTGGTCCCGTTGGGCTCGGTCACCGCCAGCTTCACGGTCTGGCCGGGGTTGAGGGCGGCGAGGGCGTCGGTCAGGTCCTGGACCGAGGGCGTGGCCGTGCCGTTGATCGAGGTGATCACGTCCTGGGCCTTCAGTCCCGCCTGGCTGGCGGCGGTCCTGGTCACCTTCACCACCAGCACCCCGGCGGGCTGGCCCTGGCTGTTGGTCACCTGCTCCACATCCACCCCGATGAAGGCCCGGCCCGAGCTCACCACCTTGCCGTACTTAACGATCTGGCCGGCGATCTTGGTGACCACGTTTCTGGGGATGGCGAACCCGATCCCGGGAGCCTGGGAGCTTCCCAGCTGGGGGTCCAGCGCCGCCAGGGTGGGAATGCCGACCACCTGACCCTGCAGGTCCACCAGGGCGCCGCCACTGTTGCCGGGGTTGATCGGCGCCGAGGTCTGGATCACGTCCGGGAGGGTGACCCCGTTGGGCTCGCTGACCGTCCGGCCCACCGCGGACACGATCCCATCGGTGGCCGAGCTCTGGTAGCCGAGGGGATTGCCGATCGCCATCACGATGTCCCCCACCTGCAGCTGGGAGGAGTCGGCGAAGGTGGCGGGGTGAAGCCCGGGGGCGCTGATGCGGATCACCGCCAGGTCATCACCGGCGAAGGTGTTGACCAGGGTGCCGGTGTAGGTCTTGCCGTTGGACAGGGTGACCGTGAAGCTCTTCTGGCCGTTGGCGACGTGGTTGTTGGTGACGATGTCGCCCTCGGTGTTGAAGATGATCCCCGAGCCCAGATCCTGTGAGGTGGAGATCTGCACCACCGAGGGAGCCACCTCCTTGTAGAGGTTCACATAGTCGGCCTGGAGCGCCAGAAGAGCCTGCGAGAGCGCGTCGGGCGAGAGCTTGGTGCTGGGTATCTTGGCGACCTTGGGGGGACTGCCCTGGGGGACAGAGCCCGCGCATCCGGCCACCGCCAGCGCCAGGACCGGCAGCGCCAACCGCGCCGCGCGTGACAACCTCAGCATCTCAACCTCGAATGGAGCACGGGGGCGCCGGGCCGCAGCCCAGCCTCTGCAATCTACCGTATGGCACCGCCCTGAGCCCCGCCTGAGTTGGCCCTCTCAGCTCGGCCGGGAACCGGTCGAGGCGGGGATCTGGCCGGGTGGGTGGAAGGCGGCCTCCAACTCGGGTGGGGCCGAGGCCTGCTGGCCGGATGCGATCCCGCTGGAGGTGCGGCGGGCTGCTCCAAGGCGGCGCCCACAGGGCCCCGCCTCCCACACCTCCGATGATCAGCAGGCGCAGGGGCCCCTGGCCGACACTGTCGAGGCCACCTTGGTGGGTCTCGGCCAGCGCGCACCGCGAGGCCACCACACCGAGCAGTACGGAGACGGTCGACGCCGTCACCGGCACCGCGGCCGGCCGGCATCGGCGTCCCGCTGTTCGCGACCGGGCCGTGAGGTCACGGCCCGGTTGGGGAGGACCCCTCTGGTAACCTCAGAGGAAGTGGGAAGGCTATCGTCGGCCTGGGAGCAGCTTCCCAGTACCACGGCCGGCTCGGTGGTCCGCGAGCACGGACGGCGGGTGGCGTCGTTTGGATTCGCCGGCGTCCTGGGGGCCGCGACCACCCTGGGCGGCACCGCCCTCCTCTACCACCACGTCCTGTTCCTGCCCCTCTGGCTGGCCTCGGCGATCGCCATCCAGACCGCCATCGCCGTCACCTTCACCGTCAACTCCCTCGTCACCTGGAGGGACCGCCGGGATGGCCGGAAGCTGCGCCGGGCGGTCACCTTCGAGGGGGTGTCCCTCGTGGGCATGGGGATTCAGGAGGCTGCCCTGCTGGCTGGGGCCGATCTGCTCCACGTCTTCTACCTCCTGGCCCTCCTGGTCGGGATCGGGCTGGCGGCCATCTGGAACTACCTGGTCAACCACAACCTGACCTTCGCCGCCGGGCCAACCCAGGGCCTCAACGCCTGATCCGAGCCGGTTGGCCCCACCCCGACCCGGCCCGCGCCCGCCTCAGCGCTCGAGTTCCGCCACCATCCAGGTCAGACCCGGACCGAGGACGATGCCGCTCTCCCGCACCATGGCGGCCAGAAGGCGGCGGTCCCGGCCCAGACCGGTGTTCTCGGCGCTCTGAAGTCGCAGCAGCAACCCCTGCAGCTCCGGCGAGGGCCGGAGCGCGTACAGGCGACCGATCACCGCCACCAGAGCGGCGGCGCTGAGGTCGGGCTCGTACCGGTCGACGTCGAAGAAGCTCGCCTGCCCCTCCAGCCCCAGCACCTCCCGGTCGCGTCGGCGCCGCCGGCGCTGCAGCTCGCGCCGGGCTGAGAGCATCTCCGGGAGCCCGGCCCACGCTTCGAGCACGGCTCGGATGGAGGCGCCCGGGTGCCGGCCGCGAGCGGCCCACCGGAGGTTGGCCAGGCTGCGCCGGATGAGGACCCTGAGGGCGGGCTCCAGCTCCAGGTTCTTGATCGCCGTCCAGATCAGGTTGCGCTGGATGAGGCGAATCTTGAAGCCCTGCCCAAGGCTCCGGGTGCTGGCCGAGTGAAAGTGGACCACCACGGCCGCGGGGACGGTGAGGAAGAACTCCCCGAGCACCGTCGCCCGCAGCGACCAGTCCACGTCCTCGTAGAACATGAAGTAGCGCTCGTCCAGCGGCCCGACCCTGGCCCCAAAGAACCCCGGACGACGGATGAGCGCCCCGGCGAAGCAGAGCCCGGCCACCCGCTCCGGGCGGTCGTACTGGCCGGCGTCGACCTGGCCCAGGCCGCGCTGGGTGCCCTCGGCTCCCTCCCCGAGCGCCATCCCCACCGAGTCGATGGCGTACGCCGGCGAGGTGAGCAGGATCTTGGGCGCGAAGCCCAGGGCCTCAGGGTTGGCCGCCGCCGCGGCCACCATTAAGCCGAGGGCGCCCTCGCCAAGGGTGGCGTCGGGGTTGAGGAGGAGCACCAGGTCACCGGAGCTGGCCGAGACCCCCGCGTTGGTGGCGGCGGCGTACCCGAGGTTGCGTCCCTGCGCCAGGAAGACCAGCTCCGGCGCTCCTTCCCCGGCCAGCGCCGCCCGGGCCAGCCGCTCCACCTCCTCGCTCTCCGGGGAGTTGTCCACGAGGACGACCTCGAGGGGCCGGGGTCGGGAGGTGACGAGGGAGGTGAGGCAACGCTCCAGCATCCGAAGGTCGGGCCGATAGGTGATGACGATCGCGCTGACCGAGGCGACCGGATCCGGGGCGTCGGTGACCTCGGCCCCCGTCAGGCCGAGACCGCGCTGGGGTCGGATACCGGCAGCTCCCATCGGTGGCCCACCAGGGCCATCCCCTGCTCCCGTCGCCCGGGGCCGTGGACGCGGAAGCTCTGGGGCCGGTCGAGGGAGACGTAGGGTCGGCCACTGGCGATGTCCTCGATCTCCACCTTGGTCCCGTACACGCCGTCCAGGAAGGGAAGCTCAGGGATGGTGAGGGCGACCTCCCCGGACCCCGGCAGGGAGCGCTCACCCAGCTCCCGGTCGTCGGTCTGGACGCTGACCAGCTCCGGCCCGTCGGCGGGGTGGAAGGAGACCCGAAAGCGCACCCGGTTCAGGCCGCCCGCCGGGGCCTCGTACCCGATCCGCACCAGCAGCGGCTCACCGGTCCCGGTCAGCCCCTCCTGGCCGTCCGGCCCGAGAACCCGGAGCGAGGTGATGCGCACCCCCATCCAACCCGGGCCCGAGGTGGCCTCGGCCGCCTGCTGCAGTGCCGCCATCTCCCGCCGGTTGACCTCCTCGATGTACCCGTCGACCACGGCGTCGGTCGGCCCCAGCATCCGCTCCGCTCCCGCCTCCAACCAGAGGCAGCGGTGGCAGAGCTTGCGCACGGTGTCCGCGGCGTGGGACACGAAGATCAGGGTGCGGCCCTCGCGGCGCATCTCCTCGATGTGGTCCATGCAGCGCCGCTGGAAGGCCTCGTCGCCCACCGCCAGCACCTCGTCGATGAGGAGGATGTCGGGATCCATGTGGATGGCGATGGAGAACCCGAGTCGGGTGTACATCCCCGAGCTGTAGTTGCGCACCGGGTTGTCGATGAACTGCTCCAGCTCGGCGAAGGCCACGATCTCATCGAGAACGGAGTTGATGTAGCGCCGCGGCAGCCCCAGGATCGCCCCGTTGAGGAAGATGTTCTCCCGCCCGCTGTAGTCGGGATGGAAGCCGGCGCCCACCTCCAGCAGGGATGCCAGCCGGCCCCGGACCGCCACCCGGCCGCGATCGGGGACCAGGATCCCGGCGATGCACTTGAGCAGGGTCGACTTGCCCGAGCCGTTGGCCCCGATGATGCCGAAGGTCTCCCCCTCCGTCACCTGGAAGTCGGCATCCTTCACCGCCCAGAACTCCTCGTAGCGGGAGCGGCGCCGGTCGACCAGGGCCTGCTTCAGCGTCTCACTGCGCTGGTGATAGATGCGGAAGCGCTTGCTGAGCTTCTGGACCTGGATGGGGGCCTCGGCCATCAGATCTCCTCGGCGAAGCGCCGGCGCAGCCGCCGGAACACCCGCACCCCCATCCAGATGAGGCCGGCCGCCAGGAGCGTGATGTAGATGAGGCCGTGCCAGTGCTGGGGCCAGCGGTTGAAGACGAAGATGTCCTGGAAGGAGATCACCACCCAGGTCATGGGGTTGGCGTAGATCACAACGTGGGCGAGGAGCCCCAGCTTGCCGTGTCCGAAGAACCCCTGGTAGCGGGTCAGCGGCCAGATCACCGGGGTGAGGTAGAACCAAACCATGGTGGCCAGGTTGATGATGTACTGCAGGTCGCGGAAGTAGACGCTGCCGGCGGCCAGCATCAATCCCAGGCCCAGGGAGAGGCCGAAGGTCACCAGCACCAGACCGGGGAGGGCCAGAAGGGGCAGCCCAACCGGCGACTTGCTGACGATGAGGAAGGGCACCAGCAACACCAGGCTGATGAGGAAGTTGACCAACGCCGCGATCACCGTGGAGACGGTCAGCAGCATCCAGGGGAAGGCCACCTTGCGGACCACCCCGGCGTTGGCGATGATGCTGCTGGCGGCCATCACCAGCGCCTGCTGGAAGAAGGTCCAGGCCAAGAGCCCACAGAGCAGGAAGACGAGGTAGGACTTGCCGCTGGGGCCCTGCACCTTGAGCAGAGAGCCGAAGACCAGGGCGTAGACCAGCATGAAGACCAGCGGGTTGAGCAGCGTCCAGCCGATCCCCAGCACCGAGCCTCGATAGCGGGCGCGCACGTCCCTTCGGACCAGTTCCCAGAGCAGCTCCAGGTGCCGGGCCACCGGGCCCGACTGGGGGGCCCGGGGACGGGACGCAAGGGCCCCTTCCCTCAGGGCTTCGGTGGTGGCCACGGCCTCCGAGTCTACCAGTGCCGCGAGATCAGTCGGCCACCTTCCATATCGGTGCACGCTCCTTCAGATCGTCGATCACCCGGGTGCAGGCGGAGAGCGCCTGGTGCCGATGGGAGGCGCTCACCACGACCGCCACGGAGGCCACCCCTCGCTCCACCCGGCCGGTGCGGTGGTGCACCAGCACCTCTCCCACCCCCTCCTGGCGCAGGGCCTCATCGGCGATCCGCGCCAGCTCTGCCTCCGCCATCTCCGGGTAGGCCTCGTAGGTGAGGTGGCTCACCGGGCGGCCCTCATCGGGGTCGCGCACCACCCCGACGAAGGTGGCCACCGCGCCCATCCCCCGCAGCCCGACCTCGGCCTGCATCGCCGCCACGTCGATCTCCTCCGGCCCCACTCGCACCCGGGCCAGGGGTGCGCCGCCCGAGACCGGGGGAAGGAAGGCGAGCTCGTCGCCCGAGGCGACCACCTGGTCCCAGCCCGAGTACTCCCGGTTGAGCGCTGGGCGCACCGAGCCTCGCTGGGGCGCGAGGGTGGGGTGGAGCCGGCAGAGCTCGTCCCAGCAGGCGGAGATCGTCCCCCCGGGCGCGACCTGCAGTTCCAGCTCGGCGACGTGCGCCTGCTGGCGCAGGGTGGAGAAGAGCAGCACCCGGACCGCGAGGGTGTCCATCGCCCTAACTTAAACCAAGCGGGCGGACGCCGGGGTCAGGATCTGAACGCGTCTCGGGCGGGATCGCGTTGCAGCGCGGCCGCGGTCGTCGCCCCACCCTCCCAGCGCAGGCCCCGGACCACGGCCAGCGGGAGGCCGTCCAGCTTGCCCATCACCAGCTCGCCAAGGCCGGCGACCTCGTCGGCGGTGCCGATCGTGGAGGCATGGAGAAGGTATCCCCGGGGATCGAGTCGGCCCCGGTGGTCGGACAGCGCCGGCATGCCCGCGACCCCGATCGCCACGTTCACCGCCCCCTCGCGAAACGGGCGCCCGAAGGTGTCCGAGACCACGACCCCCAGCGGCCCCTCCCCGGCCAGGTGGAGCCAGGCATCCCGGAGCCGTTGCGCCGAGGCGTCGGGATCGAGCGGCAGGCGGAGGACCGCCTCGCCCCCGGCAACGTTGCTGCGGTCCACGCCGGCGTTGGCGCAGACCAGCCCCTGGGACGTCTCCGTGACCAGCAGGCCCGGCTGGGCCCGGATCACCCGGCGGCTCTCCTCCAGGATCACCTGGACCATCCTCGGGTCGTGACCGGTACGGGCCGCCACCTCCTGAGCCTTTGAGGTGGGCCGCACCGCGCTGAGCTGGGTGACCCGCCCCTCGGCCTTTGAGACCACCTTGCTGGTGACGACCACCACGTCGAACGGCTCCAGCCCCCCCGCCGCCGCCAGCGACATCGCCCCCAGGGCGGCGAGGTCGGCGCCGGGGTCCAGCTCCGGCAGCCCACCCACCGCCCAGCATTGGAGGCGCCGGCCGCGGACGATCGGCCGGGCCGGCTCAGCCATCACCCGGCTCCACGGCAAGGGCGGCCTCCGCTCCACCCAGGCCCAGGAGGTCTCCGGGGCGGTCCAGATCGCGAGCCAGGCCGGTCCGGCGGAGCTCCCTCACCCGCAGCCCCAGCGCCCGCGCCCGCTCCAGGTGGCGGCGCCGAGAGTCCGGCCCGAAGGCGTGGAGCAGGATGGTGCCGGGTCGCACCACCATGCCGTTGCTGCCGCTGCCGCCTAGGTCGGGGATCAGGACCATGGTGCCCGGGGCGATGCGCCGGGCCGCCGCCAGCAGCGCCCGGAGGTCCTCCGCCGTGAGCCGGGGAAGGTCGGCGGCCAGGGTGGCCACCACCTCGGCGCCGCGCTCCAGGGCGTGGTACGCGCCGGACTGGACGGCGGCCGTCTGTCCCGACCCGGGGTCCTGCAGGACCGCCACCTCGAGCCGACGGCAGAGCGCGGCCAGCTCCGGGTCGGTGGTGACGACCACCAGCGCGCCCCGGGGCCAGGCCTCGGCCGCGGTGCGCACAACCCTGCGCGCCATCACCGAGCTGAGCAGCCGGCGCTGGTGCTCGGGAACCCGCGCCGCCAGCCGCTGCTTGCTTCCCAGAGGAGCCTTCACCGGGATCACCAGCCAGGGGTCCACCGTCATCCCCTCCCGCCGGCTGCCGGTGTGACGCCGGCCGCCCGCAGCACCTCCGTGGCCAGCCGCCGTCGGGCCCCCTGGTCGGTCATGAGGGTGGGGCAGCTGTGCACCCGCGGCCCGAGGGCGCTGATCTCGGCGGCGAGCCCCGAGTCCGCCCCGTCGATCACCATCAGGTCGATGAGCTCCCGGTAGGCGAGCGCCACCCCGAGCGCCGAGGCCGGCAGCCCCTCGGCGAGCATCATCGCCACCGCCGGCCCCTTGATCGCCCTTCCGGCGATGATCGGGCTGACCGCGGCCACCCGGCGGGCCGCCACCACCGCGGAGCGCACCCCGGGGACTGCCAGGATCGGCCCAATCGAGATCACGGGGTTGCTGGGGGCGATGAGCACCAGGTCGGCCCCGGAGATCGCCTCCAGCACTCCCGGCCCGGGCGAGGCCTCCCCCACCCCTTGGAACTCCACCGAGCGGATGGGCGGCGTCGCTTCCTCCCGGACCAGGTACTCCTGCAGGTGCAGGTCGCGGCCGTCCTCCAGATGGACCCGGGTCGTGACCGGTTGGTCCGACATCGGGATGAGGCGGACGGGCACCGAAAGGCGCTGGCAGAGCTCGGCGGTCACCGCCGAGAGCGGCCATCCCGCCTGCAGCAGGGCCGTCCGGCGCAGGTGGGTGGCGAGGTCCAGGTCCCCCAGCTGGAACCAGGTCTCGGCCCCCAGCTCCCGAAGGCGTGAGAGGGTGGCCCACGTCTCCCCGGCCAGTCCCCAGCCGCGGACCTCGTCGGCGCGGCCGGAAAGGGTGTAGGTGACGGTGTCCAGATCGGGGCTGACGTGCAGACCGTGGACGAGGAAGTCGTCCCCGGTGTTGCCCACGACGGTGATCTCGGCCCTGGGGGCCGCCTCCACCAAGCCAGCGATGAAGCGGGCGGCTCCCACCCCCCCGGCGAGCACGGTGAGCCGTAGATCGCTCACAGAGTCGGGGCCAGCCTCACCCGCCGAAGGAGACGGTCAGCCCGCCACCGCCAGGGCCCGGAACGTCACCCCGGCGAAGAGCAGGGCCCCAAGGCTCATGTAGAGGGCCTCCGACCGGGGATTGCGGCGCGAGCTGAGCACCCAGACCACCGGGATCACGAGGGCGCTGATGACGCCGTACATCAGGTGGAAGCCGAGGTTGTGGGGGCGGTAGCCCTGGGCCAGGAGCACCATGCCGAAGAGCCCCTGGAGCAGGACCACCGCCTCGCAGAGAAGCAGGAAGGCGCGCAGAGCGGAGGAGATCGCCCCCTTCCGCCCCCAGCCCCAGAAGCCCCACCCGGCCCCGACCAGGCCGAGGAGGATGAGCGCGAACGCCAGCCTCTGATGGGCCAGGATCACGCCTCCCGGCCCTCGATCAGATCAGACCGCGCTGCAGGACTTGGCCGCGCCCGCCCCGTCCCCGGCGTCGAACGAGCTGCCGCAGGAGCAGGTGCGCACCGCCTGAGGGTTGTGGACGGTGAAGCCACCCCCCATGAGGCTGTCGACGTAGTCGATCTCCGCCCCCTCAAGGTAGGTGGCGCTGTAGGGGTCAACGAAGACCTTGATCCCCTCCTGCTCGGTGACCTCGTCATCACCGGCGGGCGAGTCATCGAAGCCCATCCCGTAGCTGAAGCCCGAGCAACCTCCCGGGGACACGTAGACTCGGAGCCCCATCTCGGGATTCTCCTGCTGGGCCAAGAGAGCCTTCAGCTGGCTCACCGCCGGCTCGGAAACACTGATCATGGATGCTTTCCCTCGAACTGGAATGGGACCTGCCCGACTACACCAGTCTAGCGCCTGCCCCCGTCACCAGTACCGCTCCTCCCTCCAGGGATCGGCGCTGTTGTTGTAGCCGTTGCGCTCCCAGAAGCCCAGCCGGTCCGACTCCAGGAACTCCACCCCCTCCAGCCACTTGGCGCTTTTCCAGAAGTACTTGCGGGGCAGCACCGCCCGCAGCGGATAGCCGTGCTCCGGCGCCAGCGGGACACCGTCGTGCTGATAGGCGACGAGGGCGTCCTGGGCGGTGGCGTACCCCAGGGGCACCGAGGTGGTGAAGCCGGCGTGGCAGTGGAACTCCACGAACCGCGCCGAAGGCAGGACTCCAGCCATCTCCGCCAGGTCGGCCAGGGGCAGCCCGACGAAGTGGTTGTCGAAACGGCTCCAGGTGGTGACACAGTGGATGTCGCAGACCACCTCCCGAGAGGGCGAATCCAGGATCTCCTGGTAGGAGAGCGAAAGCTCTCGCTCCACCGCCCCGTGGACCCGCAGCCGCCAACTCCCCACGTCGTAGTGCGGGACCGACCCGTAGTGCAGCACCGGCCACTTCTCGGTGAGCACCTGCCCGGGGGGGAGCCGACCAGGGTCGGCGGCGACCCGGGGGTCCAGCGGCCGTCTGAAAGCCTTCATGCCGGCATCGTACGGCACGGACTCAGACCTTCTGGTGGTCGGCAACCCAGCTGCCGTCCTCGTGCCGGTGGAAGTCCTGGAACACCCCCGAGGCCTCGGTGACCATGATCTCGGCGACCCGGGAGAAGATGAGGCGCATCTCCTCCTCGGCTCCCGGCGCGGTGCGCATCTCCACGACGTGCCGCAGGGTGCGCAGGTTCATGGTCAGCACCAGCTCGGTGCTGAGGCCGATCGGGGCCAGCCGCCGGAGCGCCGACGTCACCTCCTTCTTCACGTGGAAGGGCACGCCGTCCTTGTCGATCCCCAGCTGGCTCGCCAGCTCCACCTGGAGCTCCTCCAGCTGCTCCACGATCTGGAGGCAGCGCTGCCGCACCGGCTCCAGCGCCGGGGGCACCCGGAAGCCGATGTCCACCAGGCGCACGTAGCGCAGGCTCTCCTGGCTGTAGGCGGCCCCCGCCCGGTGGCGGACGATCTCGTGGGTCGCCACCCGGCTCACGTTGTGAAGCGCGAAGGTGTAGTTCGCGTGCTCCAGCACGCTGCCGTGCCCGCTCTGGAGCAGATTGAGGAAGTAGGCGCGCTGGTCCCGACGAACCTTGCTGACGTTGGGGTTGAGTCCCGGCTCCCAGCTGCGATAGCAGGCTCGGCCGGCGAACTCCACCAGGAGCTCGGCGTGGTTGGGCGACCCGGCGGACTCCTCGAGCCGGCGGTCGAGCCACGACCTCCCACCCACCGCGTCCAGGTACCCCGCCATCGCCTCCAGGTCGATCTGCGGCCGGCAGAGCAGGAAGACCTCCGGCACGGTTTCTCTCACCATGGCGCCCGCTCCAGGCAAAACCTTCCGCCCAGCCTCAACCCAGCGCCGCCACCGCCTCTTCGAACGAGGCTCGGACGCAGGTGAAGCTGGGCACGTCGCGCAGGGTGTACGACGAGGCCTCGGTGTCGCGCAGCGCCTGGACGCAGTCGAGGAAGTCCGCGGCGCTGTCGGTCTCGAAGGCGACCACGAACTCCTGGTCGTCCAGACCAAATGAGTAGGTCGTGTTGATCTTGACGCTGGGGTACCGGTGCCCCACCCGGATGTGCTCCTGCATCATCCGCTGCCGCTCCTCCTCGGAGAGCGCCCACCAAGCCCTGGTCTTCACGAACGGGTAGACGAACAGGTAGCGGCGCGAGCCCGGGGCCAGGACCAGCCGGTCGGTCGTGCCCCCCTGCTGCGGGTGCTCAGCGTCCACGTAGCTGGAGCGCTTGGTCATGGCGGTGTAGCTGTGAGCGCATTCCAGGTACCCGGCCAGCCTGGTGCGGTTGAGGTCGACGAACAGCGCCTGCAGGCGCTCCACCTCTTCGCTGACCGCCCAGAGCATGAGGTCGCAGTCGCCCCTGGTCCCCACCAGGGTGTAGCTCCGCAGGAGGAGTTGCCGATGGTGCTCGGCGAGGCGGGAAGCGAACTCGTCGCGCTGGGCCCCGCGCTCGGCGGGGTCGAGTCGGCGCCAGGCCGGGTCCAGGCGGTAGAAGGCGAAGCGCACCAGCTGACGGGGCGAAGGCCGGGTGGCGTCGCGGACTCGCACCGGCCCAATCTCGCGCTCGGGCCGGCTCGCGCTCTCGGTCATCCCGTGCTCAGCTCCAGCATCCCCTGGTGTATCCCCTCACAGCCGACCGGAACCGTGTGGCCGCATCGCCCGCAGACGTGGCCCCGGCCCCGCCGCGTCACCTGGCGGCCGTCACCCAGGGAGACGAGCTGGTCCGGCCCCTCCAGGGTCGTCCAGGTCGCGGGGTCGTCGCCACAATGTTCGCAGCTTGGCGGCGGTGGGTTGAACAGCATCTCAGGCCCCCGAGCCGCTCCGGCAGAACTCCATCGCCGCCCTCAGCATCACCTCCACCCCCACCGCGAGGCAGGACTCGTCGATATCGAATTCCGGGTGGTGGTGGGGAGCGGTGATCCCGGCGGCTGAGTTGCCTGCCCCGAGGAGGAAGTAGCAGCCGGGGGCCCGCTCGAGGAAGAGGGAGAAGTCATCCCCCACGGTGATCGGGTCGGGCTCGACCAGCTCCGCGCCCGGGCTGGCCTCGACCGCCCGGCGCACCAGATTCGACATGGCAGGCGCACACACCACCGGCGGGCAGCCGGCGCCGCGGACGGTCTCCGCCGTGGCGCCGAAGGCGCCGGCGATCCCGGCGGCAGTCTCGCCGATGCGCCGCAGGAGGCGCAGTCGCAGCTCCTCGGAGAACGCCCGGACAGTACCGGTGAGCCGGACGGTCTCCGGGATCACGTTGAAGGCCTGGCCCCCCTGCACTTTCCCGATGGTAACTACCGCCGCCTCGAACGGGGAGGTCTCCCGCGAGACCAGGGTCTGGAGGGCGAGCACCAGGAGGCTGGCGATCGGCACCGGGTCCAGCGCCTGGTGGGGCAGCGCCCCGTGGCCGCCGCGACCCCTCACCTCCACCCAGAACTCGTCGGCCGACGCGAAGATCGCCCCGTCCCTCACCCCCACCTGGCCGGCTGGAACCCCGCTCCAGATGTGCAGCCCGAGGGCCCCCTCCACCACCGGATCGTCCATCGCTCCGGAAGCGATCATCTCGGCAGCACCTCCCGCCGTCTCCTCGGCCGGCTGGAAGACGAGGCGCACCCCGCCGGACAGCTGAGGACGCAGCTCGCAGAGGGCGCGGGCGACCCCCAGGGCCACCGCAACATGAGCGTCGTGCCCGCAGGCGTGCATCACCCCGGGGACCTCCGAGCGATAGGGCCGCTCCGGACCCTGCTCCTGGATCGGCAAGGCGTCGATGTCGGCTCGAATCAAGAGGCGTCGTCCGGCGCCCGCGCCGCCCTCGATGTCGGCCACCACCGCCCGACCATCCACCATCTCCCGGGGCTGCAAGCCAAGTCGGCGGAGACGCTGGCCAATGAAGGCCGCGGTGGCCTGCTCCGCGCCCGAGAGGTCAGGGTGCCGGTGCAGGTGGCGCCGGTCCTCGACGAGCTGCGGGCCCATCTCCTGGGCCAGGCGGTGCAGGTCGACGCTGCTCACCGCGGCGCCGCCGCGATCGGCAGCTGGCGTCGCAGGACGTCCAGCAGCCGGCTGTTGACGGTGCATACCCCGGCGCCGAGCGCCCGGGCCCGAGGTCGCCAGCCCGCCACCTCGACATGGGCGCCGAAGCAGACAGTTGAGAGCGAAGGGTTGGCGCCCACCACCTCGGCGAGGAGCTCCAGCCGTGACCCCACCTCGCGATTGAGATCGAAGAGGAGCAACCGACACTTCTCGGCCTCGGCCCGGTTGCGTACCGGCACAGCGCTCCAGCCCAACTGAGCGGCCAGCCCGGCGACCCGGGAGTGGACCAAGAGGTCGCCCCCGACCAGGCCGAGGAGAGGGGCCGCGCCCCCGGGACCGCCGCTGGCCCCCGGGGCGGCCGAGGGTAGGCCGATGCTCATGGGAAGAGGGTAACGGAGGCCAGCATCGGCCGCCGAAGCGGCGAGGGCCTCAGGCGACCCCGCTTATGACGCGCACGGGATCTCCCGCGTGAAGCGGGCCAGGAGCCCCCACCTTGGCGTACACCCCCATGACCTGGGCCCGGCGCTCAACCAGATGTCGCAGCAGTCCGGGCCACTCCCGCTCCGGATGGCCGGGCTCCCTCGTGGTCACAGCGCACCTCGGACAGTCCCCCAGGACGACCAGAGCGGCCCGTCCGGCTTCCAGCACCTGCCCCGTCCAGCGCGACTCCTCGCCGGCCTCCAGCTCGCCACCATCGAGGTAGACGTTGGCCCGGAACCGTCGGGGGTCCACCTCCTCCGCCAGCTCCCCTTGCAGCTGGCGGAGGGTCGGAACGCTGATCAGGTGGATCGGGGAGTCGTCGAAGGCCGGGGCCCCCTGGTCTGCCAGCTCCACCCGCCGGCCACACGCCTCGGACACGGCCGCTGCCGCTTCGGGGGAACGGTGGGAGGCCAGGGGCAGCCCCGGTCCCGAGATCAGCGCCTCGCCCCCTGCCCAGACGGCGGAGAAGGCCAGGAGCACCGGAACCTCGCGAGCGCTGAGAGGCCGGTCGGGGCGGCGGGAGGCCCTGTCCACCACTCCCACCA
>DAHUYV010000133.1 GCA_027306885.1 Candidatus Dormiibacterota bacterium | reverse complement strand
ACCTCGAAGGTGGCTGCGGCGGAGCAGAACGGCCAGTCGAGCTCCGCTCCCTTGGGGGCTCCCTCCACCGCCTGGCCGCGGTCGTCATCCTGTACCGGAGATCAGGTGTCACCACCGGGGACCTGGCGTCTGCGAGAGCTACCCAGGGCTGCGTGCAGGCCCTTCGCATCGCCGGGGAGACGAAAGTCACGGCCCTGTAGGTGTCGCCAAACCATGGCGGGGTCATCATCGAGGTGTCGCTGGGCGCCAACGCCTCAGGCGGCCTTCTTCTCGCCGCCACCCTCACAGCCCAGGGAGTGCTCTGGCTCGTCGCCCTCACCGAGCTGCGCTTTCTGGTGGCCGTGGGCGCCAAGCCGGGCGTCCCACAGGCAGACCGATCCATCGTCGGGTTTGGAGCAGCCGGTGCGGGTGGATGATGGGCCGATGGGCGCCTTCCGGGAAGACGTGGTCGCAGCCCTCCTTGACAGCCGTCCGGGGGACGTCCTCACCTATGGGCAGTTGGCTCAGCTGGCCGGTCACCCAGGGGCGGCCCGGGCGGTGGGGAGGGTGCTGGCGAGCTCCAGCGGTCTGCCGTGGTGGCGGGTGGTTAGGAGCGGTGGCCGGCTGGTCCCAGGGCTGGAAGAGGAGCAGGCCCGCCGACTGGCTCTGGAGGCGAACGGTGCCGCTACTTCGGTCGAGCTCAGCGGGCGGGCGTGCCGGGACGGAGGTCCAAGACTCGCTTCGCCTTCCCCAACGAGCGCTCCAGAACGCCCGGCTCGATCACATCGGCCGCCACGGTGACCCCCAGCGCGTGCTTCAGCCGCTGGGAGAGCTCGGCTCCCATCCTGCTCCGCCGCTCCGCGCTGGCCGCCTCCGGCCGGGCCTCGACCCGGACCGTCATCTCGTCCAGCCGCTCAGGGCGGCTGAGCACGCACAAAAAGTGAGGCGATAGCCCAGGGATCCTGAGGACGAGCTCCTCCACCTGGCTGGGGAAGAGATTGACTCCCCGCAGGATGATCATGTCGTCGGTGCGGCCCCGGATCCGCTCCATCCGGCGCATGGTCCGGGCGGTCCCGGGCAGCAGGCGGGTGAGGTCCCGAGTCCGATAGCGGATCAGTGGCATCGCCTCCTTGGTGAGGGTGGTGAGGACCAGCTCACCGGGCTCCCCGTCGGGGAGGGGGGCACCCGAGACCGGATCCACCACCTCAGGCAGGAAGTGATCCTCCCAGATCGTGAGCCCATCCTTGGTCTCGACGCACTCCTGAGCCACCCCGGGACCCATCACCTCGGACAGACCGTAGATGTCCACCGCGTGCATGTCCGCGCGTGCCTCAATCTCCTGGCGCATCTCCTCAGTCCAGGGTTCGGCGCCCAGGATGCCCACCTTGAGGGCCGATTCGCGGGGGTCGAAGCCGAGGCGCTCGAACTCGTCCAGGATCACCAGCATGTACGAGGGAGTCAGCATGATCACGTCGGCCCTGAGGTCGCGCAGGAGGGTCACCTGGCGCTCGGTCATGCCCCCGGACGCCGGCACCACGGTGCAGCCCAACCGCTCGGCCCCGTAGTGGGCCCCCAGTCCGCCGGTGAAGAGCCCATACCCGTAGGCGACGTGCACGAGGTCTCCCGGCCTGCCGCCGGCGGCGCGGATGCTGCGGGCCACGAGGGCTGACCAGCTGTCCAGGTCCCCCTTGGTGTAGGCCACCACGGTGGGCTTGCCGGTGGTCCCGCTAGAGGCGTGGATTCGGAGCAGCTGGGAGCGGGGGACCGCGAGCATCCCCAGGGGGTAGCTGAGGCGGAGATCCTCCTTGGTGGTGAAGGGCAGCCGGGCCAGGTCATCCAGGGAGTGAACGTCCTGGGGGCGCAGCCCCGCCTCGGTGAAGGCTCGGCGGTAGAACGGCACCGCCTCGAAGGCGCGCTCCACGGTCAGCTGCAGCCGCTGCAGCTGGAGGTCCCGGAGCCGCTCTGGGGGAGCCAGCTCTTCTGGGTCGAGGGAGCTGGGATCCGGGGTCAGGTCGAGCATCTCAGCCTGGGCCAGCTGGCGAAGGCCCGCTTCTGGGCAGCGTCCTCGAGCGGCCGCGAAACTCCGCCACCGGCCGCTGGCTGTGGACCTCCCGCACGGTGACGTCGTAGATGCCGCTTCTGCCCTTCAGATGGCGCTCTGTGGCCACTGCCTCCAGCTCCTCCCCGACCACCGCCGGACTGAGGAAGTCGACCACCGCTCCGGCCGCCACGACGGTGCCACCATGGGAGTTGGAGGCGAACGCGAAGGCCGAGTCGGCGAGAGCGAAGATCAGCCCTCCGTGGCAGATGCCATGGCCGTTGACCATCTGCGAGGTCACGCGCATCGAGACCCGACTACTTCCGGAACCCACCTCCAGGAGGACCATCCCCAGCCACTGAGAGGCACGGTCCTGGGCCCAAAGCTCGGCTTCGGCTCCGTCGTGGCCCGGCCTGGACGGTTCCAGTGGTGGGACTTCCAAGCTGGCCGAGTCCATGCCCAGTATGGTAGACAGCAGCCGGGGGACGGCCGGCGCGGGTCGGGCATGGTCATCGCCTTTTGGGGTGCAAACCGGTGCAGCAGGTCTACTCTGTCGAGCGGCTGATCCAGGCGCCTGCGGCGGCCATATTCGCCCTGGTCGCCGACGCCGCCCGGCATCCCGACATCGACGGCTCGGGCGCGGTGCGGCGCCTTTCCCCCGGGGCGACGAGGATGCTGTCGCTGGGAGCGGTGTTCGGGATGGAGATGAGGGCCGGGGTCCGCTACTCGATGCGCAACGAGGTGATCGAGTTCGATCCGGACCGGCGCATCGCCTGGCGCACCACGGTCGCTGGTCCCCTTGGCCGGGTGGTCGGGGGCCGGGTCTGGCGCTACGAGCTGGAGGCGGCCGAGGGCGGGACCAGGGTCCTGGAGACATGGGACATCTCTCGTGATCATCAACGCTGGCTTTTGGGTCGGGGCGCAGTGGCGCGGCAAACGCTCCTCAACATGACCCGCACCCTGGAGCGAATCGCCGAGCTCACCAAGCCGGGCGCGGCCGAGGGTTAGGAGACGCGGTGGTGAGCGGAGGTGGGACGCAGCGGGTGGGTGGGCGATCGGGGATTGGCATGGTGCTGCTGGCGGGAGCCTGACCGAGCACCGAGCTGGCCTCCACAGCCACCCAGCCAAGCACCCTCGGCCCGCAGCGGGCGCGAGGGAGGTCGCCGTCGGCCTCGCCACGATTTGTCCGGGTGACGGGATGGGGTCCCAAAGGCTGGCCCAGGTTGCAGGTGCCGTCCAGATCGGCTACCTGGCGGTGGTCCGGCTCCAGGAGTGCCGGGGGCTGACCCGGTGGCCGCCCGGGGTCGGGGCGGGAACGGTGGCACCCTGGCGCTGCTGAGGCTCTGGGCCGGCCGCCGGGGGGCCCGGGCCTGGAAGAGGGCTTCGCCGCCGGGTGCGAGGGTCGGCCCCGGTGGCGGCGGGTGGCGGCTCACCATCGACCCTTTGCCGAGTGAGCCCGGCGTTGGCCCCAGATGGGCCAGGCGATCGCCAGGAAGACCAGAGGGCAGAGGACCAGGGCGGTCAGCACGTACACCGGCCAGGGGCCCATCACCCGTAGTGGGCTCCAGCCTGACGGTGGCTGGCGCAGGAACATGTAATCGCCCCCGGTCACCAGGTTGACCACGCCGTCAACCGCGGCCAAGAGCGCGGTGGCTCCCCAGGCCCGGACCACCGCCGCCCAGCTCATGTGAAGGGGGAAGGAGGTGGCCAGCACCGCCCCGGCCGCCAGAAGGGAGCCGTGGTCGACCCAGAAGCCGTAATAGAGAGGGGAGGGGGGCACGGCTCCCGGGGCCGGGAAGGCCAGCGCTAGCAAAGCGCTGGGGATGGCCAGCAGATAGGCGAGCTCCCCCCACCGCGGGCAGTTGGCGCAACAGAGTGCCCCGATGGCCAGCACGGTGGCGAGGTCCGAGAGCTGCAGGGGCAGGCTGGAGGCGTCACTCCAGCCGCCGGTCGCGACGGGCCAGAGGACCAGGGTTGCCTCCGACAGCGCCAGCAGGACTGCCAGCGCGAGGCGGGTTGCCCGAAGGGAGCCTCCCCCTTGCCGAGCCGCCCAGGCGAGAGCGGCGCTGCCCGCGGCCGAGAGCAGAAGCGCCAGCACCGAGATCCAGGTCATCTGCGACCGCGCGCTGGGCCGTTGGCGGCGCGGGACGCCCACGGTATGATGGCGTGGTGGCCGAACAGGTGTGCGGGCTCCTTCAGCTGCGGGGTGGAGGAGGGGAGTCGGTGATCCTGGATCGGGTGCTCAACTCTCACGGTGTGGCCTCGCTGCCTCCCAACGTGCTGGCCCCGGGACTGCTCACCACGGTGGCCATCGGGCCTGACGGTACGGTTCGCCAGCTGAAGGTGCAGGCCGCCAGGACCGATGCCGCCATGGTGACCTGCGATGGGCCCGGGCTGCCCGCTCGGGAGAGGCGCTGGTGGCTGGAGCTGGCCTCGAGGATGCTGCGCCTGGACGAGGACCTCACCCACTTCTACGAGCTGGCGGCTGAGGACCAGGACCTGCGCTGGGTGGCTTCGGGGGCGGGCCGGATGATGGCAGCGCCCACGGTCTTCGAGGAGGTCGTGAAGACTATCTGCACCACCAACTGTTCGTGGAGCGCCACCGAGCGGATGGTGGGGACGCTGGTGACGCTGCTGGGTGCTGAGAGGGCGGACGGGCTGCGCACCTTTCCCGGGCCGGAGCAGATGGCCAGGGCGGACCCCGCCCTGTACGTCGAAGGGGTCCGCGCCGGGTACCGCTCCCGCTACCTGCTCGAGACGGCGCAGCTGGTGGCGGAGGGCAAGGTGGACCTGGAGGAGCTCAGGGACCCCGAGCTTTCCGATGAGGAGGTCGACGGGCGCCTGCGGTCGCTGCCCGGGATCGGCCCCTACGCCAGCAGTCACCTCATGCTGACCGCGCTGGGCCGGTACTCCCGCCTGGTGCTGGACTCGTGGACCCTGCCCACGTGGGCCCGCCGCAGCGGAGAGGCGGCCACGAGCGCTGCCGTGGAGGCGCGATTCGCCCACTTCGCAGGCTATCGCGGGCTCGCCTTCTGGCTCTACCTGACGGAGGACTGGGTCGCGGGGTGAGCCTGGGCACGGCTCCGGGCTCGCGGCGCGGTGGCCAGCGCGGGAGGTCTACAGACTCAGCAGGCGGCGGCGGGCCGCTCGGGCGAGCAGGAGGCCCAGGGCCAGGAAGAGGAGCCCGCCGGCCGCCAGCACCGCCTTAGCGAAACCGGCTGCGCCGACGATCAACAGGCCGGGGGTGACGAGGGCGATGAACAGCAACCAGAACCCGCCCAGGAGCAGGACGACGCTCGCCACCAGGCCGAACACCCCGACGGTCACCCCGTAGGCGACCGCGCCGACCCCGGTGCTCGAGGCGGCTCCGCCGGCGGTCGGGTGCCCGCCCTGAGCGCGGCCCGGCGCGGCCAGCACCATGTACACCGCGCCGGCAATCAGACCGAGCAGCAGCACGACCATCACCTGCGGCGGATCATAGCCCAAGCCGGATGGGGCGGCAACCCAAGGGCCCGGGCTGGCCCCGGGCTCCTGGTGCCGAGGGTTGGCGAAAGGGGCGCTTGTGTTCGTAGCGCCTGATAAGGTCTCTTATCCGTATCTTGCGGATCTATGCGCCATTCTCCCTCTCAACCCTTCCCTCGTCTAGACCGGGACGCTATCGGGCCGCAGGGTGTCGATGTCGCGGGCCCCGGGTATGAGGACCACCAGGCCGCAGGCGGCCGACAGGATGCCGCTGATCAGCAGCGCGACTCTGGTGCCCAGACCAGACGCCAACAGCCCCCCGGCCACCATGCCGACCGGGGTCAGCGTCATCACCATGACAAACGAAGCGGACGACACCCGGCCGAGGATCTCCTTGGGAACGGACCGCTGCAGACGCGAGAAGTACAGGACGTCGCCGTAGACGACCAGGCCGGCGGCGCCAGCGGCGCACAGGGCCGCAATCCAGGTGGTCGGGGCCTGGGAGAGGGCCAGGACCATGAGGCCGGACATGCTGTACGCGGCCCACATGGTCTCGAGGAGGTGTCTCGGCTCGCCGCGGCGCGCTACCAGAAGGGAGGCCACCACCCCGGCTGCTCCCGCGCTGGCGTACACGAGGCCGAGGGCGATGGGGCTGGCGTGGAGCACGTGCCGGATGAGGGGCGGCAGCAACACCGTGTAGGGCCCAAGGCCGGTCAGGTTGGCCGCAGCGGCCCCCACCAGCAGCACCAGCAGCCAGCGGCGCGACGCTATGTAGCGAAGGCCATCCAGCGCCTCGGCGACCATCGTGCTGTGCTCGCCCTCGGGTCGGCGCCGCGCCCCAATGCGCGACAGGAAGAGGGCCGAAGCTGCGAACGTGGCGGCATCGAGTACGAAGGTCCCGGCGATGCCGATGGCAGCCACCAAGACCCCGCCAAGAGCCGGCCCGACCAGATTCAACGCCAGCTCTGAGCCGGTGCTGTTGAGAGCGTTGGCCTTGGTTATCAATGACTCCGGCACTATCTCGGGCATGAAGGCGAGGAACGCCGGGCCGGCGAAGGCATCGGCGGTTCCGAAGACAACGGCCATCAGCGCGAGGGCCAGCAGGCTGATGGCGTGCACCGCCACCAGCGCCGCTATGACGCTCACCGCCAGGAGGCGGACGACGTCCGCCACGAGCAGCGCCGTCCGCCTCGCCACCCGGTCGGCCACCACCCCTCCCAGAAGGGAGAGAGCGACCGCCGGGACGGTTCGGGCGGCCAGAACCAGGGCCAGACCACTTGGGTTGTGGTCGATCTGGAGCGCCTCAAGGGCGAGCGCGACCGTGGCCACTCCGTCGCCGAGGAGCGAGACCAGGTTGGCCGCCCAGAATAGGCGGAAGTCCCGCCCGCGCAGGGGCGCGCCAATGGGGGATCGCAAGATGAAGCTGATGGCTGGGACTCCTCAGAGCGGCTCCGGCGCGGGCGGGGCCGCACGCGCTTGGGGGAGATGAATCCTACCCGATCGGACCGGGTCAGCTTCCCCCTCCCCCGCCGCACCTCACGGCTACTGTCCGCCGATCTCGCCTGGGCGGTGGCGCGAGTCGGGGTCCCTACACTTCCCGAAACGGGCCCTCCAGGACGGAAGGGCCGGCCCGGAGCCGTCGTGGACCGATCCTACAAAGTCTCTAAGTCACTTCCAACCCGCCTGCTCGACGAGGGTCCCCGGGCCAACGAGCGTCTCACCGCCAGCCTGGCGGTGGTGCTTCTGGTGCT
>DAHUYV010000025.1 GCA_027306885.1 Candidatus Dormiibacterota bacterium | reverse complement strand
CACCAAGGCGGCTCGGCGGGTCCAGGCCGAGATGCTCGGCCAGCCTCGGGTGGATCAGCTCCTGGACCGGCTGGCGAGCGGCTGAGGCGTTCCCGTCGGCGGCGCCAAGCCGTCAGGAGGTGCCGCCGAGGTCGACATCCTCGGTTGCGGCCGTCCCTGCGGTCCGGCCCGGAGCCGTCTGGTATCTCCCGTACAGGTTTGTGTGGGCGATGACCTGGTCCGGGGCGGCGCCCCCCATTCCGTCTGGTCCTCGGTGGTGTGGGCGGCGCTGACAAGGGTCGCGTCGTAGCCCCGGTCCAGCGCCCCTGGCAGCGTCGAGCGGATGCAAGCATCGGACTGGGCGCCGACGACGACCAGTCGCCCGACTCCCAGCCCCGACAGCACCTTCTCGAGGGTCGTGTCCCCGAACGAGTCGACGTAGTGCTCTTCGATGAGCGGCTCACCGTCTTCCAGAGCCAGCTCCGGGACGATCCTCCATTTGTCGCTCCCCCTCGCGAGCTGCTCGTCGGAGTGCTCGACCCAGACAACCGGGACCCGCTCCCGCCGTGCCTTCTCGACCAGGCTGCCCACGTTCGCGACGACCGCGTGCTCGCCGCAGCCCGGCTGGGCCCGCACCGGCAGGTTCCGGTCCGGTGGCCGTGCCGCCCTGCCCTAGGTTGCGGCCCCCGGGGCAGCTTCGCCCGGAGGCTGGGTGGGCTGGACCAGGAAGATCCAGACGTCCCAGATGGAGTGGCTGACGATCAGGCTGGGCATGGGCGCCCCGGCCGCGGCCAGTCCCGACCAGCCGGCCCCGGCCACCGTGGCCGCGGCGATGAGGGTCAGGTTGCCGGTGCAGAGGTGGGCGCCGCCGTATAGGAGGCTGGCGGCGACGGCTCCGCGGCCCCGGCCCAGCCGGCGCGCCAGCGCCCGCTGCAGCAGCCCCCGCCAGAAGAGCTCCTCCGCCGGGGCCACCACCAGCGCCAGGCGGGCCGCCAGCTCCCCGTGCGGCCGGAGTTGGCGGAGGCTGTAGATGTCGCCGATCTCCCGGCCGCCCGCGGGCAGGACTCGACGTGCCGTCCGGTCCCCCACCGTGAAGACGGCGTAGAGGGCCCCAGCGATCCCGGCGCCCAAGAGGAGGTCGCGGGGCCGCGGCCGGGCGCGCCGGAGTGTCGGGTCGCCGATCAGCGCCAGCGCCCCCAGCGTAGCGCCGGTCCGGGTCATCCGCTGCCAGAACCGGGGTCGTGGGCCCCGGAAGGTCGCCGCGAAGGCGAGGTACGCCACCGCGGTCCCGGCGGCGGCGAACCACCCGCCGCGGGTGGACTCGGTCAAGCCTAGGCTCCGGGGTTCCAGACCGCGGTGACAGCCAGCCCGAGCACCAGCAGAGCGCCGAAGGTGGCGTGCAGCTGAGCGGTCTGGAGGTCGATGAGAGAGATCGCTCGCTGCTGACCCATCGCGCCCAACTCCGAGGCTCGCAGGGCCCGGACGAAGAGCGGGAGGGAGAGCACCGCCAGGAGGCTGAGCCGAGGCAGCGTTCCCACCGCGACCGCCGCGGCCAGCGCCACGTACGCCCCCACCAAGAGGAAGACGTACAGCCCGTGGGCCACCCGCCGCCCGGCTCGGATCGAGAGGGTGCTGATCCCGGCCCGGGCGTCCTCGCCGATGTCCCGCCACTCGTTGCCATGGAGGATGGCGGTGACCAGCAGCCCGATCGGGACGCTGACCACCCCGGCGGTCAGCGACCACTCCCCGGTGACGACGAAGTAGCCGCCCAGCACCATGAGCGGGCCCATGAGGAGAAAGACCAGCGGCAGGCCCGCCGCCCGGTACTTGTACTGCAGGGGCGGCGCGGTATAGCCCCAGCCGCCCACCAGCCCCACCACGCCCAGCACCGCCAGCTCCCAGCCCCGGGCGAAGATCAGGACGACGCCGATGGCGGCCGAGAGGGCGAACGCCACCAGGGCCAGGCGGAAGGCGGATCGCTCGGTCACCCGGCCGGTCAGCAGCGCCAGGCTGGCCCGTGGCGAGGTGATCGAGTCGACCCCCTTGCGCACGTCGTAGATCTCGTTGGTCACATTGGTGCCCACCTGCAGCAGCACCCCGGCCACCAGCGCGGCGAGGAAGAGGAGCCAGGACATCCGGTGCTGGGCGAGGGCCAGCGCCCCGGCGGCCGCCACCGGCGTGGCCGAGGCGGTGAGGCTGAAGGGCCGCACCACCTCCACCAGCGCCCGAAGGCGGCGTCCCAGCCCGATGCGGTCGTGCGCGGGGCCGATGGAGGGGGTGCGGAAGGCCTCCTCGCGCTGGGTCCCCTGCCCCACCGCCGCGCAGAGGACCGCCGCATCGACCACCCTCTCCACCTGTTCCTGCTCCTGCAGCACCGGCTGGAGGATCGGCAGCGCCATCCCGGCGCGGCGGAACTGATCGGCGCGCTCCGCGATCTCGTCCCGGGTGCCGCAGAGGAGGAAGGCGTCGACCAGCTCGTCGGGGATGATCTGCGCCGCCCCGTGGTAGTCCTCCTCCCGCCAGCGGGCGAAGATCGACTGGCGCATGGTGGGGTCCAGGCCCGCCCGGCGCATCGCCGGCTCGGACTGGACCGAGAGCATGTAGATGACGAAGGGCTCGCGCTTGGCCCGATCGAGGGCGGCCCGCCGACTGGAGTCGGCGAGGGCCAGCAGGTATCCGCCCACCTCAACCTCGCCGGCCGTCCGGCCGGCGGCCGTCTCGGCTGCCCGGATCCTTTTGACCCCGAGCTCGAAGGCCGGGAGCGACTCGGCCGGGCGGGCGAGAAAGCCGTCGGCTCCGCGCCCGGCGAGTTCGTGGAAGGCGCGCCGGTATCCGGCCACCCAGATCGGGACCCGGTGGGGCGGGGGGAACATCGGCTCCAGCTCCGGCAGCCCCTCGGCCGTCGGCAGCCTCTCCCCCGCCCACAGCCGGCGGATGTCGGAGATGGCGGACTCAACCCTGCCGATGGCGAGGTCCGGATCGTAGGGGAAGCCCATCTGGAGCAGCCGCAGGGGCAGGGCCGATCCCAGGGTGAGGATCACCCGGCCCGGGGCCAGGTCGTCGAGCGCGCTGACGGTCATCGCCAGCAGCACCGGATGTCGGGTGTTGGGGTTGACCGATCCCAGGGCGACCCGGATGCGGGGCACCTCGACCGCCACCGCCGTCGAGTAAGTGACGGCGTCGCGTTCGAAATACGACTCGTGGAACCAGACCGAGTCCAGTCCGGCGGCCTGGGCCAGACGGGCGTACTCGACCGCCTCCCGCACATCCCCCCGGGCCGCCAGCCCCAGCCCGACCGGCAGCAGGCCCTCAGGCATGCCCGACAGGGCCCTGTGGCATGCCGATGGACTGGCCGGTCAGCACCGCAAACGTCAGCACCGGCCCAAGGGTACCGGAGCTAGAGCGCGGGAAGGAGAACCGGTCGCGGGCGAGGCGCGCTGCTACTCGCGGAGCGCCCCGAGCCGTCGCCGGTACTCCTCCTCGTCGATCTCGCCCCGGGCCAGGCGCTCGGCGAGGATCAACTCCGCCGACGCCGAGCGGGCTCCGGCAGCCCTGTCGGGGTGGCGCCTGCCGGAGAGCTCGAAGGCGAGCCACACCACAGCGCCCACCACCAAGATCAGCACGAGGAGCATGAGCAGCGCCCAGAAGCCGGGGAAGACCCCGAGATCGTAGCGGTAGGTCATGGCTTCGGCCTCCAACTGGGACGGAGTTCTGCTCGCCCCTTTCACCCACCATACGCAATTCTTCTCAGCGCACCTGGCGCCGACCTCGGCGCTGCCCGATCAAGAGGTCAGCCCGGCCGCAGCGCCGTAGCGATCTCCTCCTGCCAGCTGGCGAGGAAGCTGCCGAAGCCGGTGCCGAACCGGGCAAGCGCCGGGACCGCCGCGGGCGTCAGCGCGGTCAGCCGGTAGGTCACAGTGGCGATCGTGCCCCCGGGGCAGGGCCGGCAGGCCACCGCGACAGTCCCCGCGCGCTCCCCGGCGGTGACCACCGCGTACGCGACCGACTTCCCCGGGCGGTGCCGGGTCACGACCCAGACGGAGCGCCGGCCCCCATGCCCTGTTGTGAACACCGTCCCCGCCTCCACCTCGTTCTCCACCGGCTCGGGGAACAGGGGATCCCACCCGGCGACCCAGGCCCGCTCACCGCTCGGGGTGAAGAGGTCGAGAGCTAGCTCGGGGGGCAGGGGCACCGCCACGGTGCCGCTGAGCCGAAGCCGACCGTTCTTGGTCATGTTCCTCCTCATCGTCGGAGCTGCGCAGCTGGTGGCTGTGGGCGGCGGTCAGGTCCAGGCCGTACACCTCCTTGAGGCGGTCGATGACGGCGACGGTGCTGTCGTCGAAGGGGCAGCGCTGCTCGAAGGCGTGCAGCACGACCCCCTCCAAAAGGTCCCCGAGGGAGATGTCCAGGTACTCCGCCAAGCCCTTCAGGACCTTGAGGAGCCGGCGCTCCAACCGCACCCCGGTCTGGACCCGCTCAACCGTTATCATCGTACCAGCGTACCAGGGTTGCAGGCGACCGTTCGGTTGGTTGGCCGGCGCCGCCGGGCGGCCGGCCAGTCCGCGGGTGCCGATCCCCGGGAGGCTGGCCCAGCCGAGGTTGGAGACCGAGGTCCAAGACCGAGGTCCGGCCGGGTCAGGCGCTGGGCCGCCGCCAGTCCCCTTGGCCCGGCCCCACGGCGGAGCCGCCCGCGGGCGCCGCGGCCACCTTGGACCCCCCCTCGCCCGGGGAGCCCCGACCCCTCGGGCCGAAGGGCCGCCGGCGTCCCATGACCCGGGTGGCGGAGAGCACCGCCGCCAGGCCCATGAAGGCCATCGAGGTGTAGAAGGCGGCATGCAGGCCGGACGTGAAGGCGCTGGCGAGCTGCGGGCTCAGCCGGGTGGTGCCTACGAAGATGGCGAACGCCAGTCCCCGGGGTATCGAGCGGGCCGCGACCAGGATGGCGACGGTGAACGAGAAGACCATCCCCACGTTGGCAAAGGTCCGGAGCAGCCCGGAGGCGGTGCCGAAGGCCCGTCCCGGAGCCACCTTCATCACCGCAGCGTTGTTGGCAGGGAAGAAACCGCCGCCCCCGATCCCGTTGATCACCGCCGCCACCGCCACCACCCAGAGCGGGGTGGAGACCCCAACTGCGGCGTACACCGCCAGGGCCACGATCTCGACCGCCAGCCCGACGGTCGCCGGCCAAACCACCCCGAACCGGTCGGAGAGCCTGCCGGCGATCGGCCCAACCACGCCTGCGACCAGGTACCCCGGAACCAGGATCAGGGAGGCGTTCAGCGGGCTCAGCTGGCGCACCCCCTGCAGGTACATGATCACCAGGAAGAGCACGGCGAAGTTGGCCAGCGACTGGAAGAACGAGGCCAGCAGCGTCGGGGTCATGGTGGGGATCCGGAAGATCGAGGGCTCGACCATCGGGGCGGGGCTGGCGCGCTCGATCAGGAGGAAGGCGACCAGCAGGACCACCCCACCGAGCAGGAACCCCGGCGTCGGCCCGGAGAACGACCCCGTGGCCAGCTGGGTCATCGCCCACAGGACGCCGAACAGCCCCGCCCCCAGGGTCACCATCCCCGGCCAGTCCAGTCGCTGCGGGACCCGGCGTCCGGTGTCGTGTAGGACCCGGAGGGCGAGGGTGAAGGCGAAGATGCCGGTGGGGACGTTGATCCAGAAGATCCACCGCCAGGAGAGGTAGGTGATGATCAGGCCGCCGAGGAGGATCCCCAACACTGCGCCGACGTTCCAGCCGATGCTGTTGTAGCCGTAGGCGCGCCCGCGCACCTCGGGCGGGAAGGTGTCGGCGATCACGGCGCCGCTGTTGGCGGTGATCAGGGCCCCGCCCAGCCCCTGAAGCAGCCGGAATCCGATGATCGTCGCCTCGTTGCCGGCCAGCGCGCACAGCGCCGAGCCCACGATGAACACGATGAAGCCGGCCTGGTACATCCGCACCCGGCCGAACATGTCCCCCAGCCGCCCGACCTGGGTCGCCAGCAGGGTGATCACCAGGAGGTACCCGATGATCACCCAGATCACGTGGGCCAGAGGCACGTGCAGGGCGCGCTCCATCTCCGGCAGCGCCAAAACCACGATCGTCGTGTCGACGGCGGCCATCAGGACCCCGATGACGATCACCGTCAGGGCCAGGCCGGTCCTCGGCGAGGCGGGTCGGGCCTGGATCACCGCGTGAGTTCCCCCTCCGGCCGAGAGGGGTCGGGCAGCCTCATGGCGAGGGCCTCAGTGCACTCCCGGTGCCAGGCGAGCTCGGCCTCGTACCGGTGCTCGTAGTGGGCGAAGACCAGACGCTCCGCCGCCGAAAGGTGCGGCCAGGCCTTGGCCCTGAGCTGCCTCCATCCCGCAGCGCCCTCCAGCAACTGGCGATGGCGCTCGGCCAGCAGCTCGGCCAGCTCGGAGGCGGGCAGGTCGTCGGAGAGGGCGACCGCGAGGTCCGCCGGGTCGGGGCGGAGTCGGGCGTCCCGGAGGGTCGCCAGCCGGAGCCGGCGGAACTCCGCCCGTCCGGCGGGGGTAACCCGGTACACGGTACGGGTGGGCAGCCTGCCCTCCCGCTCGGTCCGCTCGACTGCCACCAACTCCTCTCCCTCCATCTGGCGCAGGGCGGCGTAGAGGGATCCGGCCCGCACCTCGGTCCACAGGTCGGTGTGGTCCTGGTGCGCCATGCGCTGCAGGGCGTGCCCGTGCAGCGGCCCGTGGCGCTCCAGGAGGCCCAGGACGAAGAGCCGAGTGGCCGCAGGTCTCACCATGAGTAGTCAATCAGGAGTAGGTGCCCGCGCGCAAGCCGAACCGGCTGCCGGCCGCCGTATACTTTCGGCAGCGACCTTGAAGCCGGTCCTGTGAGGCCGGGAAGGAGCGCGCGGCCCCGGTCCGCGTCCGCCTTGCCCGCCCTCAGGACTCCAGAGCGGGAGGCGGAGCATGAGCCAAGCTGACGCGGGCCCGCACCACGTGATATCGGCCCGGCAGTTCGACCCCGAGCTCCTGGACCGGCTCTTTCGCTCCGCCGATCTCATGCGTGAGCGGATCACCAGCCCCACGGAGCCGCTGCTTCCCGGGCGGGTCATGGCGACCCTCTTCTATGAGCCCAGCACCAGGACCCGGCTCAGCTTTGAGTCCGCCATGCTCCGGCTGGGCGGCCAGGTGGTCAGCACCGAGAACGCGCGAGACTTCTCCTCCGCCATCAAGGGGGAGACCCTGGAGGACACCGTCCGGATCGTCGGCGGCTACGCGGACTGCATCGTCCTGCGCCACCCCGAGGAGGGCGCCGCAGCCCGCGCCGCCGCGGTTTCGCCGGTCCCGGTCATCAACGCCGGGGACGGGCGGGGCGAGCACCCAACCCAGGCGCTGCTCGACCTCTACACGATCCGCGCCGAGTTGGGCCGGCTCGACCACCTGCACGTGGTGATGGTGGGCGACCTGGCCAACGGCCGGACGGTTCACTCCCTGGTGGATTTGCTCTCCCGCTACCCGGGTCAGCGGGTGACCCTCGCCGCCCCCGATCGGGTGCGGATGCCGCCTGAGGCGGTGGAGCAGCTGCGGGAGGCGGGAGCCGTCGTGGTCGAGAGCGTCGACCTTCTGGAGGCGGTCCGGGACGCCGACGTCGTCTACCAGACGCGGGTTCAGACCGAGCGCCTGCAGGAGCCCTGGCCAGAGGCGGGCAGCGACGTGCGGCGCTTCCGGGTCACTCCAGAGCTGATGCGGGCCCTGCCGCGGAAGGCGGTGGTGATGCACCCCCTGCCGCGGGTTGGCGAGATCGACCCGGCCGTCGACGCGGACCCGCGGGCCGCCTACTTCCGCCAGGCCGGCAACGGGGTCCCGGTGCGGATGGCACTGCTCGCCATGGTGCTAGAGGGGTGAGAGCGATGGCGACAAGATCGGCCACCGTCATCTGCGACTCCGACGACCTGGAGCGGATGCTCTGGCGGCTTGCCCGCGAGCTCCAGGAGCGGCACCCGGGAGGGTCCGGGGTGACGCTGTGCGGCATCGCCACCCGCGGCGTCCATGTCGCCGGTCGGCTGGTGGCGCTGATCGAGGCCCAGGGCGGGGGCCGCTGGGCGGCGGCCACGCTCGACGTGGGGCCGTATCGCGACGACCAGCCGCGCGAGGCCGTGGGGGCGGAGGGCTCGCCGGCTGAACTCGCTCCGGCCGACCACGGGGCCGTCCAGGACCGGGTGGTGGTCCTGGTCGACGACGTCCTGTTCCACGGCCGGACGGCGCGCGCGGCGCTGGTGGCGCTCTCCGATCTGGGCCGGCCGCTCGCGGTCGAGTTGCTGGTGCTGGTCGACCGCGGGCATCGGGAGCTCCCCCTGCGGGCGACCTACGTCGGCCGCAACCTGCCCACTGCCCCCGGCGAGCGGGTCGAGGTTCGGCTGCGCGAACTGGACGGGACCGACCACGTGGCCCTGGTCGCCGCCGGAGGCAAGGGTTGAGACCGCTCTTGCTGCGCTCGGTCCACCTGTTGGGGCCCGGGGTCCCACCAGGCACGGGAGCCGTGGACGTCGTGGTGCGCGATGGCGTGGTGGCGGCGATCGGAGCGGACCTTCCCGCCCCGCCGGGCGCACTGGTCGCCGAGCGCGCCGGCTGGGTGCTGGCGCCAGCGTTCCTGGACCTTCACTGCCACCTCCGCGAGCCCGGACAGCCCTGGAAGGAGCGGATCGCCACCGCCACCGCCGCCGCCGCCGCCGGCGGCTTCGGGGCTCTCTGCGCGATGGCCAACCTCCAACCCCCGGTGGACAACGTGGAGCGCCTGCGTGACTGCCTCAGCAAGAACCGGTCCTGGGCCCGGGTGCCCGTCCTGCAGTTCGCGGCCTGCAGCGAGGGGCTGGCCGGCCGGAGCCTCGCCCCGCTCGGCGACCTGGCCAGCGCCGGGGCCGCCGGCTTCTCCGACGACGGACGCAACGCCCTCTCGCTCGACCGTCTGAAGGAGGCGCTGCAACAGGCGGACGATGTCGGCCGGGTGGTGGGAGTGCACCCTGAGGACGAAGCGATGCTGGCTGCCGCCAACCCCTGGGGTGGCAGCGACCCCACCGCCTGGCTGCTGCGCCCGAGGGAGGCCGAGGCCAGCGCCGTGCGCACCTCCCTGGAGGCGCTCCGACAGGCCGGACGCGGCCGGCTCCACCTGCAGCACCTCACCACCGCCGCCGCGGTGTCGCTGGTCCGGGACGCCAAGCGCGAGGGGCTGGCGGTCACGGCGGAGGCAACGCCCCATCACCTGACGCTCCACGGGCCGCTCACCGACCCGGAGGCACCCGATCGGGAGCTCACCTGCAACCCGCCGCTCCGGGGTGACGAGGATCGCGCCGCGCTGTGGGCTGGCCTCCTGGACGGGACCGTCGACGCGGTGGCCAGTGATCACGCTCCCCACGAGATCCCGACCGACCCCCTCCAGCGCCGGTCTCCCGGCTTCAGTGGCGTGCAGGCGCTGCTGTCGGCGCTGCTCTCCGATCCCCGAAGCGAGGGCCACCTGGGCCGGCTGGTGGAGGCCCTCACCAGCGGGCCCCGGCGCGTCCTGGGGCCCGCGGCCGACCACCTGCCGCCCCCCACGGTGCGGGAGGGAGCTCCAGCCCATCTGACCGTCTTCGACCCGGTGGGATTCTGGGAGCCGGAGCCGGACACCTGGCTCTCGCTGGGAAGCAACACCCCGTACTGGCGGCGGCGGCTCCGGGGAGTGGTGCTGGCGACGTTCTCGCGGGGCCGGGCCGTGTACTTCAGTCAGCAGCTGGCTCCGAGGGCCGACCTTGGCTGAGCAGCGCCAGAAAGCTCTCGGCTCCCGACGCGGGGTGTTGGTCCTGGAGTCGGGCGCGGTCTTTGAGGGCCGGTGGATATGGGGGCCACCGGAGGGCGGCCCCCCTTACGGTGAGGTGGTCTTCAACACCTGCATGACCGGTTACCAGGAGGTGCTCACCGACCCCTCCTACGCCGGTCAGATCCTGGTCTTCACCCAGCCCCTGATCGGCAACGTCGGGGCCGCCGCCGCCGACATGGAGTCATCAAGGGCCTGGGCCCGGGGAGTGGTGGTGGCCGAGGCCAGCGCCACCTCCCCCCATTGGCAGGCGGAGGGCACCTTCCCGGCCTGGTTGCGGGACCAGGGGGTCCCCGGGCTCGAGGGCGTGGACACAAGGGCCCTCACCCGGCACCTGCGGGATCACGGGACCCTGCGGGGGGTGCTGGCCGACCCTGAGGCGGCGTCGGTGGCGGAGCTGGCCCGACTCGCCGCCGCCTCCCCGTCGGTCAGCGAGCAACAGCTGGTGGCCGAGGTCTCCAGCCGGTCTCGGTGGCGCGCCGAGCAGCCCCTGCACCCGGCCCTGCGCCGGGGCTCGGGCGGCGCCGAACCCGGGCCGGCCCCCAAGATCGCGGTGATCGACCTGGGAGTGAAGCTCAACACCCTGCGCTCCTTGGTGAGCCGGGGCGCGGAGGTGACGGTCCTCCCCCACTCCACCACCCCCGCGGAGCTGGACGCGCTGGCCCCCGACGGGGTCGTGGTCACCAACGGACCCGGAGATCCCGCCACCCTCGACGCCGAGACCAAGCTGACCGCGTTCGCCATCTCCCACTACCCGGTGCTGGCCATCTGCCTCGGCCACCAGCTGGTGGGGCGGGCGGTGGGGGCCAGCACCAGCCGCCTCCCCTTTGGGCACCACGGCGGCAACCATCCCGTCGAGGACCTCACCACCGGCCGGGTGTTCGTCACTCCGCAGAACCACGAGTTCCAGGTCGACGAGGCCTCAATCCCCGCGGAGTCCGGGTGGTTCGTGTCGGAGCGCAACCTCAACGACGGGTCCGTGGAGGGGCTGCGCCATCGCCAGCTCCCGGTCATCTCCGTCCAGTACCACCCCGAGGGCTCGCCCGGGCCTCAGGACCGTCAGCACCTCTTCGACGAGTTCCTTGGTCTGTGCCGCGGAGGGCCCGCGGCCGGCCGGCCCCCGACCTCGCCGACAGAGCTCGAGCCGGTGCGCAAGGTGCTGGTCCTCGGCAGTGGCCCGATCGTGATCGGGCAGGCCGCGGAGTTCGACTACGCCGGGACCCAGGCCTGCCGCTCCCTCCGGGAGGAGGGCGTGGAGGTGGTCCTGGTGAACAGCAACCCCGCGACCATCATGACCGACGAGGACACCGCGGACCGGGTGTACCTGGAGCCGCTCACGGTGGAGTCGGTGGCGGCGATCATAGACAAGGAGCGGCCCCAGGGGCTGCTGGCCGGCCTCGGAGGGCAGACCGCCCTCAACCTCGCGGTGCAGCTCGCCGATCGAGGCGTCCTCGACGCCTACTCGGTCCGGGTGCTGGGGACCCCGCTGGAGGCGATCCGTGACGCTGAGGACCGGGAGCGCTTCAAGCAACGGATGCTGGCCATCGGGGAGCCTGTCCCGCCCTCGCGCACGGTCAACAGCTGGGAGCAGGCCCGGGAGTTCGCCGCCGAGGTGGGGCTGCCCCTGGTGGTGCGGCCGGCGTTCACCCTCGGCGGCACCGGGGGCGGGATCGCCACCGAGTGGGAGGAGCTGGAGGAGATCGTCAACCGCGGGCTGCGCGCCAGCCCCATCACCCAGGTGCTGGTGGAGCAGGCACTGCTGGGCTGGCGGGAGCTGGAGTACGAGGTGATGCGGGATCGCCACGGCACCTGCATCTGCGTCTGCAACATGGAGAACCTCGACCCGATGGGGGTGCACACCGGCGACTCCGTGGTGGTGGCGCCGAGCCAGACCCTAACCGACAAGGAGCACCAGCAGCTGCGCTCCGCCTCACTTCGGGTGATCACCGCCCTCGGCATCGAGGGCGGCTGCAACGTCCAGTTCGCGCTGGCACCGGACTCCTTCACCTACTTCGTCATCGAGGTCAACCCGAGGGTGAGCCGGTCGTCCGCCCTCGCCTCCAAGGCCACGGGGTACCCGATCGCCCGCGTCGCCGCCAAGGTGGCGCTCGGCCACCGGCTGAAGGACATCCCGAACCAGGTGACGGGAAAGACCTCCGCCGCCTTCGAGCCGAGCCTGGACTACTGCGTGATCAAGATTCCCCGCTGGCCGTTCGACAAGTTTCCCCAGGGGGACCGCCGGTTGGGCACCCAGATGAAGTCCACCGGCGAGGCGATGGCGATCGGACGCACCTTCCTCTCCGCCATCTCGAAGGCGCTGCGGTCGCTGGAGCAGGGGGTGAGCGACCAGGCCGCCCTCCGCTCCGCCGAGGAGCGGCTGGAGACCCCCACCGACCTGCGCCTGCTGGCGGTGATGGCGGCGCTGGACCACGGGCAGCTCCCCGACAGCGTGTCCCGGCGCACCGGCTATCCCCCCTGGTTCGTGCACCAGCTGGGGCGGCTGGCCACCCTGGAGAGGGAGGTCGCCGCCGCCGGCCCGGAGGCGGGGGCCGAGCTGCTGCGGGAAGCCAAGCGGGCTGGACTCTCGGACCAGCGCCTGGCGGAGCTGGGCCAGACCACCCGGGCGGCGGTCCGGGCCCGGCGCCAGGGACTCGGAGTGATCGCCACCTTCAAGTGCGTCGACACCTGCGCGTCTGAGTTCGCCGCTGTGACCCCGTACTTCTACTCCTGCTACGAGCAGGAGGATGAGCAGCGGGCGCACCCGGGGGCGGCCGTGGTCCTGGGGTCGGGTCCGATCAGGATCGGCCAGGGGATCGAGTTCGACTACTGCTCGGTCCAGGCCGCGGCCGCCTTCCGGCAGCGCGGCCTGGAGGCGGTGATGATCAACAGCAACCCGGAGACGGTCTCGACCGACTTCGACTGCAGCTCTCGTCTGTACTTCGAGCCCCTGGACCTGGAGTCGGTGCTGGAGGTCTGTCGGGTGGAGCAGCCCCTCGGCGCGGTGGTCCAGTTCGGCGGGCAGACCGCCGTCAACCTGGCCCCGCTGCTGGAAAGTGAGGGGGTGCAGCTGCTGGGATCTCCCGGCAAGGCGATCCAGCTGGCCGAGGATCGCGGCCAGTTCGACGCCCTCCTGGAGCAGATGGGGATCGCCCGGCCGGAGGGAGCCTCCACCACCGACCCGGAGGAGGCGGTGCGGATCGCGGAGCGGGTGGGGTACCCGGTCCTGGTCCGGCCCTCCTACGTCCTGGGGGGCCGAGCCATGGACGTCACCCACACCGAGGCGGAGCTCCGTCGCTACCTCCGTGAGGCGCTGCGTGCCTCCGGCGGCGCCGAGGTCCTGGTCGACAAGTACCTGCTCGGCCTGGAGGTCGAGGTGGACGCGATCTGCGACGGCCGGGAGGTGCTGGTGCCGGGGGTCATGGAGCATGTGGAGCGGGCCGGGGTGCACTCCGGGGACTCCATGGCGGTCTACCCACCGCAACGCCTGACCCCCTCCACCATCGAGCAACTGGTGGAGATCACCAGGAGGCTGGCCCTGGGGACGGGGACCCTCGGGCTGATCAACGTGCAGTACGTGGTCCATCGAGGACGGGTGCTGGTGATCGAGGTCAACCCCCGCTCCAGCCGCACCGTGCCCTTCCTCAGCAAGGTGACCGGGGTGCCCATGGTCGAGGCGGCGGTGCGGGCGATGCTCGGGGAGTCGCTGGCGGCCCAGGGCCGGACCGCCGGGCTGGCCCCGGTGCCGCCGCTGGTGGCGGTGAAGGCACCGGTCTTCTCCTCGCGCAAGCTGGACGCGGAGGACACGGTCCTGGGCCCGGAGATGACCTCCACCGGGGAGGTGATCGGTGTGGACCGGGACCTCCCCGGCGCGCTGCGCAAGGCCTTCCAGGCCGCCCTCGGGTCGGTGCCCTCCTCCGGCGGGGCCCTGGTCAGCATCGCCGACCAGGACAAGCCCGAGGGATTGCCGGTGGCGGCCCGGCTGGCGGAGCTGGGCTTCCACCTCTACGCAACGCCGGGCACGGCCGCCGCCCTGCGCGAGGCGGGGGTCTCGGTGACCGAGGTGCACAAGCTGCACGCCGGCCGCCCCGACGTGGTCGACATCACCGTCGGGGGCCGCGTCCAACTGGTGATCAACACCATCTCCCGGGTGGCGACGGACGAGGGCGGTGACGCCGACTCGGGCGGCCGACCGGTGCGGGACGGGTTCCGGATCCGCCAGGCAGCGGTCCAGCGGGGGATCCCCTGCCTCACCTCGCTGGACACCGCGGCCGCCCTGGTGCGGGCGCTGGAGGCGGCCGAGGGCCAGCCGGCGGGGCGGGCCGCCACCATCGGCGAGCACCGCCTGGGCGCACAGGTGGCAGCGGGCGGATGAGTGCCGCCCAACTGGCCGGCGAGAACGACCTGAGGAGGGCTGTGGACGAGGTGGCGCGGTTCACCTCCGGGCGGGCGCTGGGCCCCGACCTCTACGAGGTGACCCTGGAGGCTCGGGAGGTGGCGCTGAGAGCCCGCCCCGGTGAGTTCGCCCAGCTCCTGGTCTCCCCCGACCCGGTTCCCCTCCTGCGCCGCCCCTTCTCGTTCTCCAGAGCCGATCCCGGGGCAGGGACCGTCTCCTTCTACCTCCGCGCCTTCGGGGAGGGCACGCGACGGCTGATCGCGCTCACCCCGGGGCAGGAGGTGAGGGTGTTGGGGCCCCTGGGCCGGGGCTTCACGCTCTCCAGCCCTCCGGGGCGGTCGCTGCTGGTTTCGGGAGGGTTGGGAGCGGCGCCCTTCCCCCTCCTTGCGGATCGACTGCTGAGCGGCGGCGGGGAGGTGGTCTGGCTCAATGGGGCGGCCACCTCCTCCCAGCTCTACCCTCCCGAGATGCTCCCTCAGGGGATCTCCGAGCTGGTGCAGGTGACCGAGGACGGGAGCCAGGGCCGGCGAGGACGGGTGACCGACCTTCTCCCGGCGCTGCTCGGCGGCGTGAGCCGGGTCTACGCCTGTGGTCCCAACGCGATGCTGGCGGCGGTGGCGGCGCAGACGGCGGCGCCCGGCACCGGCCCGCGGCTGGAGGTCTCCGTCGAGGCGCCGATGGGCTGCGGGTTCGGCACCTGCCTCGGCTGCGCCATTCCGCTGCGCGACCCCGCCCGTCCGGATGCCTCCCCCACCCTCGGGCTCTGCTGCCGCCAAGGGCCGGTCCTCGACGCACGGCTGGTGGACTGGCCCCGGCTGCAGGGGCAGCCGGCGCACCTGGAGTAGGAGGTGGGGCGAGAGGTGGCACTGGGGCGGGGGCTGACGCTGGCGAACCCGGTGGGGGTGGCGTCGGGAACCTTTGGCTACGGCTTCGAGGCCGAGCGCATGGGCGGTCTCGACCACCTGGGAGCGATCTTCACCAAGGGGACGACCCTCCTCCCCCGGGACGGCAACGCCCCGCCGCGGATTGCCGAGGTGCGGGCGGGGATGCTGAACTCCATCGGGCTGCAGAATCCCGGGGTCGAGGTGGTGGCGACCGAGTACGCGCCCCGGTGGCGGGGATGGGCGCCGGCGATGGTGATCAACGTCGCCGGCTCGTCGGTGGAGGAATACGCCAGGGTGTGCCAACGGCTTGATGCCGTGGACGAGGTGGCCGGCTTCGAGCTCAACATCTCCTGCCCCAACATCGCCCATGGGCTGGACCTCGGCGTCGACCCCAGAGCCGCCGCCGGTTGCGTCAAGGCGGTGCGGGGAGTGACGGAGAAGCCGGTGCTGGTGAAGCTCACCCCCAACGTCACGGACATAACCGAGGTGGGAATGGCGGTCCAGGACGCCGGCGCCGACGCGGTGTCGGCGGTCAACACCTACCTCGGCCTGAAGTGGACTTCCCGACGGCGGGCGCCGGTCCTCCCGGGGGCCGGCCTCGCCGGCATGAGCGGGCCGGCCATCAAGCCGCTGGCCCTGGCCGCGGTCGCCCGGTTGGTGGGTCGGCTGACCATCCCGGTGCTGGGGATCGGGGGGATCGCCAGCGTCGAGGACGCGCTCGACTACCTGGAGGTCGGAGCCGCGGCGATCCAGGTGGGGACCGCCAACTTCTACCGGCC
>DAHUYV010000018.1 GCA_027306885.1 Candidatus Dormiibacterota bacterium | reverse complement strand
GTGGTGGCCGGGTCGACCACGGGCTCCGAGCCCTCCGCCGACCTGCGTCGGGTTTTCTGGCGGCAGCTCCGGATCATCGGGTCGACCATGGGGACCAGGGCGGAGTTCGCCTCCATGCTGAAGATGGTGGAGGCATCCGGCACCCACCCGCTCGTGGACTCCACCTACCCGCTCGCGGAGGCGCGTCGCGCCTTCCTGCGCCTGGAGGGGGGAGATGTGACCGGCAAGCTGGTCGTCACCCGCGACTGAACGGCCGGCAGGTCGTCCGGCGCGGCGTCCCACACCTCCGGCATCGGCGGCGCTCCGCCTTGGACCCGCACCACCGGCTCTCGGGGCTGGGCCCCTTGTCTGCTAGAGTCCGGCCTGGCGATGGGGCCCGCCTCTGCCGGCTCGGGCCGGATGATGGCTTCTACCACAGCCAGTCTCAGTTGGGGGCTGCGGTGAAGCCAGCGCCGATAACACCGTCCGGGTCGAAGACGGCCGCCGCGGCCGGGCGGGAGCTCGCCCATTGGCACCAGGCCCTGGAGGTGGCGCTGGCGGTCCTTGGCCGGCTGGCGGATCTGGCCGCCGAGCGTGGGGAGACCGACTCCGCGGCCAGTCTTTCCGAGGCGCGGTCACGCCTTGCCGAGGGCCGCCTCAACCTCGCCGTCCTCGGCGAGTTCAAGCGGGGCAAGAGCACCCTGATCAACGCCCTCCTGGACTCCCCGGTGATGCCGGTGGGGGTCATCCCGACGACCTCTGTGCCCCTCCAGGTCGAGTACGGCGCGAGCACCTTTGTCGAGGTCGAGCTGGAGACGGGCCAGCGCCTCACCGTGGGGCCCGATCAGCTCCCCGAGTTCGCCACCGAGGCAGGGAACCCCCACAACCGCAAGCGGGTGGCCCGGGTGCTGGTCCGGCACCCGGCGGCGATCCTGGCCAATGGGGTGGTGTTGGTGGACACGCCGGGGATCGGCTCCCTGCACACCCACAACACCGAGGCCGCCTACGCCTACCTCCGCGAGGCCGACGCCGCGGTTTTCGTCCTCTCCGTGGACAGCCCGGCCAGCCGGGCGGAGCTGGAGTTCCTAGGGGCGGCCCGGGAGCGGGTCGGCCGCATCCTCTTTGTGCTCAACAAGGCGGACCTCCTCAGCCCCGCCGAGCTGGAGCAGGCGTCGGAGTTCGTGCTGCGGGTGCTCGCCCAGGCCGGTGGCGGGGCGGAGGTGAACCTCTTCCCGCTCTCGGCGCGGGAGCGAGACCCCGGCTTCGCCCGCTTCCTGGAGCGGCTGGAGCGCTTCCTGGTTGGGGAGCGGGCCGCCTTTCTGATCCTCCGCGCCACCGCCCTCGCCGGCTCTGCCCTTCGCGACGAACGGCGCTCGGTGGCGCTGGAGAGGGCGGCCCTACAGCTCTCCGACGAGGAGGCCACCTGCCGGTCGGCGAAGCTCGCGGCCCGGCTCGCCGAGATTCGACGGCAGCGGCTGGAGGTGGAGGAGCTGCTTCATGGGGACACAAGGCGCCTGGTGGCCGAGGTTGTCGACCCCAGCGTGGAGGAGTTCCGCCAGGAGGCGCAGCGCAGCCTGGAGGCAGCGGTGCGGGGCGCTGCCGGGGAGCGGGGCGGGACGCCGGCCCAGTGGCTCGAGGAGCTGGTGCCGTCCGAGATGCGCCGGCTGGTCATCCAATGGCTGGACACCCTGCAGGGAGCGGTGGAGGCCGCGCTCAGCGAGGTGGGGGAGCGCCATGCGGGCAGGACCAACCGCCTGCTGGGCGACGCGGTGAGGGAGATCGGGGAGACCTTTCAAGTGGACCTGGCGGAGGCCAGCCTCCTCAGCCACATCGACCCCGCCGGCGCCCGCGTCGTCCTTCTTGAGGAGCAGCTGGTCGGCCTGGAGGTGGTGGCATCGGGCCTCAAGAGGCTCGCTCCCGGCCGGATCGGCCGGCAACTGGCGGTGCGCGACTCGCTGCGCCGGGTGGCGGAGCTGGTGGATCGCCACTGCGGGCGGGTCCACCACGACGTGACCTCACGGGTCACCAGGAAGGAGATGGAGTGGCGCCGTGAGCTCCAGTCGCTCCTGGCCGGCCTCGAGGCCAGCGTCGCCCGGGCCGGCTCCCTGGCTGCTGAGGCGCGGGCCCGGGGTGACGGGGCCGTGGCAGCTGCGATGGCAGCCCTCGACCGGAGGGAGACGGAGCTGATCGAGCTTGGGGCCCGCCTCGACGCCGGCGGGTATGGCGAGGTGCCGGGGGATCCATAGCCCCGGTCGCTGGCCCGGTTGGCGGGCGAGGGGCATCTGCCATCCCGCCACAGCCTCCGGACTCAGCACCCAGGCGGCAGTTCAGCGTGCGGGGGCCTAGGAGAGGTGCCAACGGCACCGTCGCGGCCCCATCCGGGGAGGGCCGGGGGGGCAAGTTGACGGCGCCCGTCCTCCCCGCTAACATACATAAGCAGACCTTTATGAAAGAGTTGTTTAAGTGACTTCCGATGTCGATCGATAGAGCCCGTCCCCCGCGCCACGTCCTCCCACTGGCCCTGACCCCTGTGGTCGAGGGTGACCTCTCCACCTACTTCGAGGGGCTGGCCAATCCCACCCGCCTGCAGATCGTGGAGCGGCTGGCCCAGGTCAAGGAGGCGCGGGTGTCCGACGTCGCCCTGCTCTTGGGGATCAGCCAGCCGCGGATG
>DAHUYV010000011.1 GCA_027306885.1 Candidatus Dormiibacterota bacterium | reverse complement strand
ATGGCCTACGCGGTCCTTAACGGAGCGCGGGCGTTGCGCTTCTCCGTCGAGAGCATCCTCTGCTCGAAGTTGGAAGGTGGCGAGTGGGCCATCTGCCACGGCGAGCCGTCCGGCGTCATCCAGCCGGCCATGGACCAGCAGCGCACCGGCGCTGACGCGACCATCACGCCGGCACAGACCGCCTGGGTCAGCGCTACTGCCTTACGGCTCTGACGACGCCCGCGCTCTCGGGCAGTTCCGTCGCTCTTCGCACCCTCAGCTCATCTCGCCGGGGAAGTCGGCCCCCGCTGAGGTCGCTCGATCGACGGCGACTCCATCTTCGCAATGGGACCGGTCATCGGGCTCACTTGCGGGCTGGTTTTAGAGGACGGCCCAGCTGATGAGGGCTGACCCTTGGGACACTCGCTTCGGGCGTCCCGGAAGAGGTTCGCTCAAAGGGAGGACCAGCCGCCGTCGGAGGCAATGGTCTGGCCGGTGACCCAGTCAGCGTCGTCACTCACCAGCCAGGCGATCAGCCTCGCAGTGTCGACCGGGGTCGACCAGCGGCCGCCAGGCGAGCGCTGCGCTACCGCGGCGATCGTGTCGGGATCGGCGTAGCCGGTGTCGTTCGGCCCGGGATTCACACAGTTCACGGTGATGCCTCGGGGCATGAGGTGGACCGCGAGGGAAGCGGTGAGCTCGTGGAGGGCGGCCTTGGTAGCGATGTAGGCGAGCTCGTTGGGCATGGCGCCGTGGTACTGCCCGGAGGTGAACAGCACGACGCGGCCGCCTGGCCGACCGTCGTGGCGCACTGTGAACGCTTGTAGGAGGAGGAGCGTGGCCCGCACGTTCACGGCGTTCGATAGGTCGATCTCGGCTGCGCTGAGCTGTTCGAGGGACTGGGAGCTGCTCCGGGCATGGTTGGCCACGACGACGTCGAGCCGGCCGAAGGCCCGGTGGGTCGCGTCGATCACGGCCACGGGCGCCTCCGGATTGGCAAAGTCAGCGGAGAAGTGCTCGACCTGGCCGCCGGCAGCTCGAAGCTCTTCGAGCAGCGCCTCGGGGCCGCCGACATCCGCCCCCCAAGGTTGCTCATCGTCGTGAGGCGACCAGGAGTGGAGCATCACCCGGGCGCCGTCAGCTACGAGCCGGCGGGCGATGGCAGCCCCGATGGCGGTCCTCCGACTGGCCCCCGTCACGAGCACGACTCGACCATCAAGTGCACGCAGGCCACTGGTCACCGGGAGGATCTTCTCATATCAAGGCCCCGGAGACGGCGCTGCAGCCACACGGTGCGGGATTCCCTGGGCAGTCCGCTCTCCGATCGGTGACCGGGCGCAGCGGTCACACCGTGGCGACGCTTGAGACCGTGGCTCGGAGCGCCACCAAACTGCCGGAGGTCACCGAGGGAGAGCGGCATGGCAATCCCACCTGGTTCGTTCGCGGCCAGGCGTTTGCCTGGGACCGGCCGGTCAGCAAGAACTGAGGGGACCCCATTTGTCAGTCCAGGTGATGTGGACTACCGGCACGGGGTCACCCCACCGGCCCCACCTGGGAAGTGGTCAGGTGGGCCACGATGGACTCCAAGTCCCCGTCCGCAAACCGCCCGCTGGCTGCCGCCTTCCCCTGCGCCTCCGCCACCCGGGACCCGCCCAGAACTTTGGCCAGGCTCACCGCCAGTGCCATCTTGGAGCGCACCCGGGGTGCCCCCGCCGCCCCGGCCGCCTTCAACCAGGCCGCTGCCTGCGGCCCCAGCTGCAGAAACTCGGCCTCCTCCTGGGTCCGAGCCCGGGGCTCCCGGTCCTCAGGGCTGACCAGCAGTTGGGGGTTGGGACGGCCACGGAGCATGATCTGGCCCTAACTGTGAGGCCTCCAACGGCCGCCGCATTATGACCAGTATTTTCAGAAGCAGGACACTAGCGACAATTTGCCTCACGACGTGGCTCTGTCTGCCACGCGTACACATGCCCTCCAACGATCGTTTACCGCACGTCTCTGAGATTCCCAAGGTCCACAGTGAGATCACTTCGAATCACTGGTCTTTTTCCATCGGAATCCGCACGGAGGCCGGCTTCGGGGGCAGCGGGCGCAAGCGCTTACGGTCCAGGCATTCGAAGAGCTCGCGGCTGGACGGACCCAGCCCCGGGAGCGGAGACCCGTTCACCTCGTCCTCCCAGCTCCGCAGGATGGCATCTGAGCGGTCGCGGTCGGTCCCGAAACCAGCCGGCCAGGTCTGGCCCCGAACCGCCTCCAGCCGGGCCTGCAGGACCTGTTCAGCGCGGGAGTCAGGCGGTGCGATCTGGCAGCCCATGACTTCCCCGGCCCCGCGCTGTGCCCAGCCGCTGCCGGCGACGGCCAGCGGCACCACGGCCCGCAGCGGCCTTCCGCCCAGCCGGCCGATTGCCCGGCGGACGAAGACGCGCCAGCGATCCTCCCCGATGCCCTCTCCCAGCTCCAGCAAAATCAGCCCGCTGGCCCCCACCTGAGCCGCGTAGACGGCCAAGGCGCGCCCGACCCCGCTGGGCACCGGGATTACGGAGGTCACCAGGCGCTCGCCGGCACGGTCCGGCAGGCGGGCCACCGCCGGTTGGCGGGCCAGCCAGGAACGGTAGCGGCGCGAGAACTCCGCCAGCGACGGCCCCCCCCGCTCCCGGACCCCGAGGCGCAGCCAGACGGTACCGAGGGAGGCTCGCGGATCGGCCTTCAGCTCCCAGAGGGCGGCCGCGAAGTCCTCTGCTACCGGAGGGGCAGGAGGCTCGACTCGCCGCGCCCTCTTGACAAGGGCGAGGAGTTCGGCCTCGGGCAAGGCGGCGGCCCGAGCCGCGTCGAGGCCCGCGCGCCGAGCAGCTACGAGACAGCCCCGGATGGTGGCGCGGGACAGGCCCAGGTGAGCTGCGATCCGGCGCTGGCTCCAGCCCTCCTCGCTGAGCTGGAGCGAGACCCTCAGCCTCCGGGCGCGCCGCGCCCTGACCAGCGGCGAGGTGCCTAACCCGCTACGGGGACGGACCGGCCGCTCGTTCTCACTGCCCGAGCCGCAAGGGGACCCGGCCTGTAGGCCGGGCCCCCAAGCTCGCCCGCCAGGGGGGGCAGGCGAGCGGGCACTGAGGGGTGAAGTGGGAGAGATCAGCTCGAGAACCGGTACATCTGCGGGTAGATGTTGCCGAAGGGGTCCAGCGGCAGTACCCCTTGGAGCGAGCTCTTGTACATCACCAGTTCGTTGTCAATCGGGACGCTGGGGGTGTACACGACCGGAAGCTGCATGGCCAGCTGGTCCTCGTAGCGGAAGAGGGCGGCGATCTCGGCCGCCTGGTTGGGGGCGGTGTGGGTGGCGGCGATGTTGGCGGTGGTGGTGGGGTTGCACCAGTCGCCGGCATTGCTGGTGCTGCCGCAGCCGAACAGCTCACCACCGGTGGGCAGGTAGTCGGGGGCGTAGGACCATCCCCCGCCCCAGTTGGCCAGCTCCCAGCCGGAGCAAGGATTGGCCATCGTGCACCCAGTGAAGGCGGTGGCCAGGACCTGGCTGAAGGGAGCGGTGGAGAGCGTGAGATCAATCCCGGCCACGCCGCGGGCCGTCGACTGCAGGGCCTCCATTTGGTTAGTGAGGACGACGACCCCGTTCTGGTAGAGGAGGCTGAACTGCAGTTTCTCTCCCGAGGAGATCCCCGGCCCGCAGTCCGCGCTCCCATTGCCCGGCCTGGAACAGTAGCTGGTGCCTCCAGGTACCACCGTCCAGCCGTGGTCTCGCAGCAGGCTCACGGCCCGGGTGGGATCGTAGGAGTAGGGCGGGGTCCCCGCCTCGAGCGGGCTCTCGTCCCGGTTGTGCGCCGGGTAGGTCGGTACCGGGCCGTCGGTCACCGTGGCGTACCCGAGGTAGAAGTCCTTGATGTACTGGGTCTGGTTGACCAGCGATTGAAACGCCTGGCGGAAGTAGAGCTGCCGAAAGATCGGCCCCACCGTGGGGTTGGTGAAGTTGTAGGGGAAGTAGGTGAACCCGAAGCTGTACCAGGGCTGGAAGGAATAGTTGAACCGGCGCTCCAACGTGGTCTTTTGGGAGAGGTCCTGGTTGGGGATGAACCCCATCGTCAGGGTGCCCGACGCCAGGGCGTTGAACTCCGCGGTGTCAGAGGTGAACGGCTCCTCAACGAATGCCGAGATGGTTGGCTTCGGCGAGCCAGAGTAGTGCCGGTTGGGTACGAGCTTGACGTATCCGGAGGAGGTGAAGGCCGCGATCCGGAAGGGTCCGTCCACCACCTGCCAGAGCGGGTTGCTGGAGTAGGTGCCGATCTCCTGGGACTGCGAGTTGAGGAACTGGGCGACCCCGAGGGCCCCGCTGGATGCCGTGCCGGGGTTCTGGGGGACGTACTGGGACGGGCTGGTGCCAGGTAGCGGTACCCGGATCTCGGCGGCCGCGTCGTAGTTGCCCACTGGCCCCGAGGCCGAGAGCTCGTCCCACGCCGCCTGTGGCATTGGGGTTATCTGGCTCAGCTGGTTGTAGAGGAACCAGGTGGGGTTGTAGGCGGCGTTGAGGTGCAGTTGCAGCGAGTAGGTCCCGGTGGCAGCGTAGCTCACGACGTTGAAGGGGAACCCGCCAGGCACCTCGGCACCCCATCCCGGACCAGGGGCGCTCTGCGAGCCGATGGCCGGGGAGTTGGGGTCGGTCGCGGCGCTCAGCAGGTTCAGCCAGAAGATCACGTCCCGGGAGGTGAGTGGCTGACCGTTGGACCACTGCCAGTGCTTGAGGGTGATGTTGACAACGGTGTTTCCCGCCGAGAAGGTGGGGGCGTTGGCGATGCTGAGCGTGGGGTTAAACGTGGGCTGACCGTTGTTCCCGAACCAGTAGAGCGGGGGATACATTAGGTAGGAGAACTGGCTGAGGTTCGTGACGCTGAAGTCTGCCGGGGGCTCAAGCGGGAAGATGTAGTTTGGTGGAGCGCTCGGTCCCTCGGCGAAGGTGACCACTCCCCCGGTCGTGGTGCGGTGGTTGGACACGGCTCCACCGCATCCCGCCAGCAGGAAGGCCACGCCGGCGGCAACGCCGAGTGGGCGCAGAATCGTGGGCCACGTGACTCGTCTCATGTTCCCTGGCACCTCCCAGAACTGGAGCGGCAAGCGGCTCGGGCTCTTCAGCCCGTTCACGGCGAACGCTAGAAGTGCCGCGGGTCGTCGTCATCGCCCGTTGGTCTGAAACGCCCAGTTCCCGCCATCCCCCAATGGGCTGAATCTGGTGGATGGACACCCTTCGACCACTCCAGCTTCGCCAAGAACCGCAGACGGCTGCTGGAGCATCGGGTGAGCCGGCAGTTCTTCGAGGCGGTAGTGCGGCAGGCCCGGCGGCGGCACCTGCTCTCCTCGAGCCACTTCACGGTGGATGGGACGCTGCTGGAAGCGTGGGCATCGATGAAGAGCCTGCGGCCGCGGGACCGGGAGGCCGGTCCCGGTGACGGCAACGGCTACACCCCCTGCAACCCGGATGTCGACTTCAAGGGCCAGCGCCGGAGCAATCTGACCCACTGCTCCAGGACCGACCCGGAGGCCATGGTGGCCCGTAAGGGGCTGGGCAAGGAGACCAAGATGTGCTTCTCGGGGCACGTCCTGATGGAGAACCGCAAGGGGTTGGTGGTGGACCTACAGCTCACCAGGGCAAGCGGGACCAGCGATCGGGACGCTGCCACGGTGATGCTGAGGCGGATGCGTGAGCGGGTGCGGCACCGCCGTCTCACCCTGGGAGCGAACAAAGGCTACGACACGCAAAACTTCCTCCAAGCGTGTGAGGAGTTGCGGGTCACACCCCACGTGGCCCGGCGTGAAAGCTACTGGGGCAGTGCCCTCCTGGCTCGGCTGGCGACCACCCCGGGGTACCAGGTGAGTCAGCGGAAGCGCAAGCGAGTGGAGGAGATCTTCGGCTGGACCAAGACGGGCGGGGCGAGCAGGAAACTGCGCTACAAGGGGGTGGAACGCAATCAGCTCTCGGTGGAGATGACCATAGCGGCCTACAACCTGGTCCGAATGGGCAAGCTGGCGGGGGCAGCCGCTTGAGGAACTCAGACCAGGGCCTGAAAGCTCTCCCCGCAAGGCTCCCGGGCCACGCTCGGGCGGTATCGGGGACCGTCTGCACCCCGCAAATCCCGCGGTATCCCACTTCGCGAGGGCACTCTGCCGGTTCTTCGCCTAGTTCAACACCCTGCTAGTGGCTTGGATGGAGCGGGTCCTGGGGCTGGCGCTGGCCAGCCAGGGAGAGCATCCCATTGCCGTCTCAGCTCACCTGCGGGCCTGGGTCGGGATCGCCCGCCGCCGCGGTGCCCGCTACGGACCGGCGCTGTCCCTCAATGCGCTGGCGGACCTCCGGCCC
>DAHUYV010000155.1 GCA_027306885.1 Candidatus Dormiibacterota bacterium | reverse complement strand
CCGAGATCTACCTGGCCGCCGGCGCCATCACCGTGACCGCGTCATGAGCTCGACCCCGGGCTACGTGGTCCTGTCGGCCCCGCAGTCCCTGTACACGGTCGGCTCGCTGGTCCCGCTCACCGCGAGCTTCTACGACGTGGCCGGCGCGCTGGTCGACCCTAGCCTGATCACCTTCGAGTGGTCGATGGCCGGGACCAACGTGGTCACGGGCCCGATCACTCCGACCAGGCTCTCCACCGGCGTCTACACCTACGACCTGGACACGACGGGGTTCAGTCCCGGGCTCGTGGTCTGGGAGGCCTTCGGGACCGGTGCTTGCCAGGCCAACGGCCAGGGCCAGTTCGAGCTCAACGATCTCCCCTTCTAGGAGGCGCGCGTGAGCTACAGCATCCCCAACCCGCTCTGCTCGCTGGCCGACGTGAAGGCGGCGCTGCGGATCACGGACAGCAACGACGACTACCAGATCTCGATGTGCATCGACGCCGCCTCGCGCGAGATCGAGCAGTGGTGCGGGCGCCACTTCTGGCAGACCCAGCAGCCCTTTGCCCGCACCGACGTCGGCGTCACCTCGTGGGAGACGCTCTTCCCCGAGGACATCATGACCCTCAACGGGCTGGTGATCGCCATCGACTACGCCGGCGACGGCACCTACTCCACCATCCTCAACAACCCGACCCTGAACGCCGATGGGTCGGTCACGGGTGGGGACTTCCCGCTCGAGCCGCTCACCGGTCGGCTGAACGGGATGCTCTGGCCCTACGAGCGGTACCAGATGATCCGCTCGATGTACAACCCGGTCTGGGGCGGCATCGCCTACCCCAGACCGTACATCCAGGCGCTGATCAAGGTCACCGCCTACTGGGGCTGGGACTACGTGCCGGCTCCGGTCACCCGGGCCTGCGTCTACGAGGCGATCTCGCTCTTCAAGGCCGGCGACATCCCCTTCGGCGCCACCGGGATCGCCGAGGCGGGGATCCTGCGGCTGCGGCCAGGGCTGCACCCGGCGGCCGAGAAGCTCCTGGTGCCGTATCGCCGGGACGAGGTTCCGGTCTTCTGATGACGGCCACTGTCGGCGAGATCTCCCAGGCCCTCGGCAGCATCATCTCGGCGAACTGCCAGACGCCGGACGGCCATCAGCTCCGCTACCTGCCCTACCTCGGCGACACGATCAACCCGCCGGTGGTGCTGGTGGGGATCAAGGAGGTGCAGTTCCACGCTGCGATGGCGCGGGGCAACGTGCCGCACAGCTTCGACGTGCTGCTGATCCTGCAGCGCGCGGCCGATCGCTCGACCTGGCAGGCGTTGGAGGCCTTCATGTCGGCATCGGGTCCTTCCTCGGTGGCGCTGGCCGTCGAGACCCAGGACCCCGGCGGGGCCCGGTCGCTCGGCGGGGTGGTCCAGGACTGCGTCTGCGTCAAGGCAGGCCCTCCGGAGGCGCTGAAGTTCCAGGGATCCGACGCGGTGTACGTCAGCCTGCCATTCGAAATTCAGGTGATCGCATGAAGTACCGGGTGCTTTCCGCCAACTTCGCCCAGAAGAAGGGCGCGCTGCTGACCGAGGAGCAGCTCCTCGGCTGCAACGTGAGGGCCCTTGTCGCCGCCGGGCATCTAGCAGAAGAGCCGGAGTCCCCGGCCAAAAAGAAGGAGCCGCAACCCCATGGCTAAGATGGTCCTCACCAATGTTCAGGTGATGCTGAACTCGGTCAACCTGAGTGCCTGGGTCGACAACGTCGCCCTCGAGGAGAGCTACGCCGACGTCGACACCACGGCCTTCGGCTCGACCGCCAAGACCCGGATGGCCGGCCTCGGTGACCACAAGGTCACCATCGACTTCCAGAACGACTGGGCGATCGCGGCCGTCGACGCGACGGTGCGCCCGCTGCTCGGATCCACCACCACCCTCACCCTCACCCCGAACGCGACCAACCCCGGGACCACTGGCAACCCGACCTACACCTGCGTGGTGCTGGTCAACCAGTGGAAGGACATCGACGGCAAGATCGGCGACCTGGCCAAGTCCTCGATCACCTGGCCGGTGAGCGGCTCGATCACCCCGACGCCCGCCGGATTCTGATGGCCGACCTGGAGGGTTGGGACGGCACCGACCGGCGCTCGGGCAAGGACCGGCGCCGCGCCCGGCCGAAGCGCACGGGGTTCTTCATCCACAAGGTGGGCGGCCAGGTGGTCGAGGTCCCCTGCCGCGCGCTGGCCATGGTGAACTTCGAGGAGAAGTTCAAGACCGGGATCGGCCGCGGGCTGGCGGACCTGCCTGCCAGCCGGGCGTCCTGGCTCGCCTGGGAGTGCGAGCG
>DAHUYV010000150.1 GCA_027306885.1 Candidatus Dormiibacterota bacterium | reverse complement strand
CCCCGGTTGTTGGGGTCCTGCCAGCGAACCTCTCCACTCCCGCCCCAGCCGTGCCGGCGCAGGCGGTCCAGGCCCCGGTGGTATCCGACCCGGGCGCAGGCGTACGCCGTCACCGGCTGGCCCGCCACGTACCAGGCCTGTCCCAGCCGGGCCCAACCGTCGAGGAAGTCCGGGTACTGGGCGCATACCGCGGCCAGAGCCGGGACCGCGTCGGGACCCGGCCGACCACCCGACTCGGCCAGCGCTCCCTCCAGGGCGGCGATGGCGAGCCTCCCCTCGGCAGGCAAGGGGGTCGGGCGCCCACCCGCGATCTGATGGCCGTGCGCCGCCACCGGAACCGGCCCCAGTGGCCGAGCGTCTTCTGGCATCGCGTACTCCCAACTTGGGAGGTTGGTACCCCGTAGCGGATTCGAACCGCTGATCTCCGCCTTGAGAGGGCGGTGTCCTGGGCCACTAGACGAACGGGGCAGCGGGCCCTCCGAAGCTAGTCTAGCGCCGGCCCGGGAAGGGCGGCCGGGCCCTTCCCGGTCCGCGCCGGAATCTCCACCACGGGGTGGCGCGCGGCCCGCGCCGCCGTCCGCCCCCGGGGAGCCGGCCGGCCAGAACCCGGGGCTGGCCCTCCCCAGATGGCGAAGGCCGCCTCCACCAGGGCGGCGTGACTCTGGATCTGCGGGCAGTTGCCCAGCAGCATTCGCCGTTCGGGGTCGGCCACCTCGGAGAGCTGGCCGGCCGCGCCGGCCAGCTCCCAGATCGCTCGGAATCGCTGCACCGCCTCCCGGCGCCGGCCGACTCGAGCCTCGGCGAGCGCGGCCCAGAACGATGGGAAGATGAAGGGGAGGCAGGGGCCGGGCAGCTGATCTCGCTCCGGCCGGTGGCGCGCCACCAGAAACCCCGCTCTCAAATTGGCCAGCACGAAGTCCAGAGTCGCCGCGTTGCCGGCCCCCCCCGGCAGCGGGTATCCGACCACGTACCCGGCCAGGGTTCCGGAGTCCGCCGCGGGGTCGTCGAAGGCCATGGGGAGGGGGCTCCCGGGTCCGGTCGCCCGGGCGGCGACCTCCGCCTCCAGCCGCCGGCGGGCATCGGCCCAGGACCGCGACGCGATGGCCGGGATGCGCCCCTTTGCGGCCAGGTCGAGAGCCCGGTCGAGGGCGGTCCACGCCAGCACCTTGCTGTGGGTGTAGTGGCGGGGCGCCCCCCTCACCTCCCAGATCCCGTGGTCCGGCCGCTTCGAGCCCTCGGCGGCGGCGGCGGCCAGCGCGGGCACTCGCTCCAGCAGCTCGGGCGGGCAGCCCCCGGCCCGCTCCAACAGGTGGGCGAAGCGGCACACCTCCCCCAGCGTGTCGACCTGGGCCTGGTCCGCCGCCGCGTTCCCGATGCGCACCGCCGCCCCCCGGTACCCGCCGAGGTGGTCGAGGAAGCGCTCCTGGGGCAGCGGCCCACCGCTAAGGCGGCGCACCGGCCCGGTGCCGAGGGCGAGGAGCCCACCCAGGCCCCGGGCCAGCCGCCTGGCTCCGGGCAGGTCGCCGGCCAGCGTCATCGCGACCCCGGCGTCCGCGTTGTCGCGCAGCCAGGCGTACCGGTAGTCCCAGGCCCGCTGGCTGGCCGGCCATTGCGGGATCGAGGTGAGGGGCGCGGCGACCAGCAGTCCGGTGCGGCGGTCCTGGAGGGCGTGGATCGTGGCCAGCGCTGCGAGGAGGGCGGCTCCCGCCCACTTTGGGGCCCGCCCCAACACCGCTGCGGTCGGGGGGCTGCCCGCCACCCTGGCCCTCCAATCCTCGAACTCCCGACGTTGACCCTCGATGTGCTCAGCCGCCGCGGCCGGCGCGATCGCCTCGGCCCGAGAGCCGAGGCTGAGCCGCAGCGCCACCCCCTCCGGGCCGACGGAGAGCAGGTGACCAGGACCGTGTAACGGCGCGGAGCTGGCCAGGGTGAGGGGCCCCCCCGGACCATCGGGGACGGCTCCGGCGGGCAGAGCCGCTCCCCGGGGGCCGATCCGCCACCCGCGGCCGCCCCCGGCGGTGGGGTCCTGGAGCTCCAGGCGCCCCCGGAGCCCCGGCCGGCCGGTGAGCAGCCAGAGCACCGCGGGCCCGCCCTGGGCGTCCTCACCGAGCGCCACCTGCAGCCGCGCCCGAACGCCCCAGGTGACCTCGAGCACCCGGCCCGGGACCGACCACCGGCTCCCCGGGACACCGGCGAGCAACGGGCGGAGGCCCACCGAGCCGCCCCGAGTCCAATCCAGCAGCCGGGCCAGCCTCAGCGGTCCGTCGAAGCCGGGAGGGCTCCAGAACAGGCAGC
>DAHUYV010000123.1 GCA_027306885.1 Candidatus Dormiibacterota bacterium | reverse complement strand
AGCTACCCGGGCACGATCAAGGTCACAGTGGTGCGAGAGACCCGGTCCGTGGACTACGCCAAGTAGCCGGGGGCGGCGGTTTCCGGGCCTGCGTGGCGAAGCTGTGACAGGCCTGCTCCAATTCGCCCAGCCCCCTGTATGCCTTTGCTCAGGCGGTTAGACTGCGCTGGTCCGCTGGGTGGGACGGGCTCTCAGACGGACACGTTACTTGGATGGGCAGGAGCAAGCGGAGCAGCGCAATTTGGCGTTCCACTCTCGAGGCAACACTATCAACCGGCTTGTCTCGGCGCCGTCCAGGGCGGCGGAGCTGAGTTGACCATGGGATCCGCACCTAGAGCGGTCTGGCGCCCCGGCCGTGGCGCCCAGGGAGCTGCCGAGGCCGCGCATCTCGATCGGCGAGTCCGGAGCCGACCGCAGGCCAGAGCGGGGCTGGAGGCGCCGGAGCCTCGGAAGTTCAATGGTGCTGTAGTCGTCGTCGTGGCCGCGGTGACGGCGATCGCCGCGGCGGTGGGTGCGATTTGGATTCGCCCCCCATTCCAATGGCAGATCCTTGCGTTGGTAGCGGGCCTCGTGGCGATTTTGGAAGCGCGAGGGCCAATCATGATCCCTATAGGCAGGGCCCGGATGACTTTCAGCGGAACTGCCTACGCCAGCATCGGCGCCGTGTTCGTGCTGGGGCCCTCAGGTGCCCTAGCTTCTATGCTGGCCTCAGCAGCGGCAAATGTCTGGCACAGCCGCCGCGTCTCCGTGAAGACCGTCTTCAACGCATCGATGGCAGTACTCACCTTCACAGCCGCCTGGGCTGCCTTCCACGCCGTGCTCCAGATCGCCCCCAACGAGGCTCCAGTCCTCGTCTCAGCAGGTGCAGTGGCAGGTTTGACCAGCTGGGGGGTTAACCACCTTCTCTTGGGGGCGGTCATGGCCGCGGATCAGGGATGGCAGAACTTCAACCGCCCCGCCTTCTGGCGCCAGGTGTACCCGCTGGCCCTCTATTACCTGGGTTACGGACTGACGGGAGTCGGAGTCTACGCGGCAGCTAGCACCGAGCTGGGTCCAGCTGCTGCCCTGGTGACCCTGGCCGCTCCGGTCACGATCGTCCAGATCGCCACCAATCGCTGGTTCACAGAGCAAGCCGCTCGCCTCGCTGAGGCCAAGAGTGGCTTCAACGCCACTCTCATCAGCTTGTCCAAGGCGATCGACCTTCGGGACAAGGACACTGAAGGCCACTGCCGACGAGTGGTCGAATACTCACTCCTGATGGGGCGCAACTTGAAGTTCTCACAGGAGGAGCTGGTTAGGCTGTCCCATGGCGCACTCCTCCACGACATCGGGAAGATCGGGGTGCCGGACGGAATCCTGATGAAGCCTGGCCCGCTCACTGACGAAGAGTGGGCGGTGATGCGCACCCACCCGCGGCTGGGATTCGAGATGGTCGCCGACGTTAGGCAGCTGGAACGGGCCCGGGAGATCATCCTCAATCACCACGAGCGCTTCGACGGCAAGGGATATCCACGGGGGCTGAGCGGAGAGAACATTCCACTTGAGGCTCGGGTCTTCACGATCGCCGACTCGTTCGATGCGATGATCTCGGATCGCCCGTACCGCCGGGGCATGTCGGTTGCCGAGGCTCGGGCCGAGGTCCGGAGGTGCTCCGGCACCCAGTTCGACCCGATCTGCGTGGCGGCGTTTGATCAGATCTCCGACGAAGAACTCTGGCACATAACAGAAGAGAGAGAGCATCCCACCGAGGAACTGCTCTCTCTCTTCGATTGAGGCACCTGCGCCGAAAGGAGCAGGTCCCTTAAATCAACCCCAGCCGCTAAATGCCCAAGTGCTCATCTTCAGGCTCTCTCCCTAAACGTCTGCTGCGTCCCGAGCCAAGACGGTCTCGGCACCAATCGATGAGTAGTGATCGTAGACGGCCTGAAGATCCCGTGACGAGACTTGAAGACCAAGTTACAAACCCGTAACTAGCTGGCTCCGAGCGCTCATATGAGGTCGCCAGAACCAAGCCGCACCATTGGGCCTGAGTAGACTCCGCCGAGGTGAACGGGGGAGAGGGCGAATGAGCCGGGGGGAGCTCATAGTCGCGGACCGGCGGATTACCCGGCTGGGACCGCTTCGGATCCCGCGATTCAGGGCCCTCTGGCTGGCTGCGTTCCTCTCTTGGTATGGCGACTTTCTCTCGCTCCCCGCCCTCCTGATCATCGGATACCAGCTGGGCGGGGAGCTTGGGGTGGGAGCTGTCGTGTTCCTCCAAACCGCCCCCCTGCTTGCCCTCCTGCCGGTTGGGGGCGCACTTGGCGACATCGGAGACCGGCGCCGGCGGCTGGTAGCCCTTGACATGGCGCGGGCGAGCCTGGCAGCGCTGATGGTGCTGGGTGCCGCGTCCGGAAGTCTGGCCCTGGTTCTCATCGGGGTCATGGCCAGCCGCTCAGCATCTGCCCTCTATGATCCCGGCCGCCGTCGACTCCTCCCGGTTGTGCTACCGAGAGCGTTTGTGCCGGCAGGCGGGAGCCTGCTGTCCGCGGTCGCCGAGTCCTCCATCCTGGTGGCCCCGGCGATCGGTGCTCTCCTGCTGCGGGTGATCCAGCCAGAGTTCCTCATCCTCATCGATGGACTGACGTTCCTGGCCTCGGCCGCTCTCCTGGTCCGGGTCGGCCCCCAACCAGCCGTGTTGCGGCGCGTGCATCTCGATCGGAACCAGATCTGGCACCCGCTGCGCCGAGGGTTCGCCATTCTTTGGATGGACCGCACCACCAGGGTGTATGCGGTCCAGGCGGGGCTGGGCGCCATGCTGGCAGCGGTGGTGACGGTGTACTTCGTCCCCCTGGTCCACGACATCTTCCACCTCGGCACCAGCCAGGTCGGGGTGATGTACATCCTCGTCGGTGGGGCATCGCTGGTTGGCAGTGCGCTGTCCATCCGGCGCCCCCAGGTCCGGCCCCACGGCCTCATCACCATCGGCTACGTCCAGATCGTGGTGGCGGTGCTCATCGGGAGCACCCTCGGGGTCGCCGCCGTGGTTGGAGCCCTGCTGGTCTTCGCCGCGGCCGGAGCCCTCCAGGAGGCGTGGGGACTGAACCGCATCCAGATCACGACCCAGAGAGAGGGAATCGGCCAGGCTTTGGGATCAGCTCTCTGGTTTCAGTACCTGGGTCGCGCTCTCGGAGCGGCCCTGGGAGCATGGGGCGCCACCCGCCTTGACCGCCAGGACTTCCTCTTGGTCCTGGTGGTGGCCGCAGTGGGGATGACTCTGCTGGTCAGCCTGCTGGGAGGCCTCAGAATGAGGCGAAATGTGGGGAGTTGGCCACCAGGTGGCCCACCACTGCCGCTGGAGCCTTAGAATCCTGGTCACACCCTAGGACTTATCCAAGTTGTCGATCACCACATCGTCCAACGGCGGGAGCGCCTCCACTCCGGTGGAAGTACTCAAGGTCTCTGCCACCTCCCAACCGGTGAAGGTGGCCGGAGCGATAGCTGGCGTGGTCAGGGTCCAGCACAAGGTTGAGATACAGGCCATAGGCGCCGGTGCCATCAACCAGGCGATCAAGGCGATCGCGATCTCCCGAGGGTACGTTGCCGCCGGAGGGTTGGACCTGGTCTGCATCCCCTCGTTCATCGATCTCGCCATCAACGGCGAGGACCGCACCGGCATCCGGCTCATGGTCGAGGTGCGCTGATCACGGCGACGGTCCCAGGCCGCAGATTCCTCCCACTGCCCTTGGCGGAGTCTCGGGTCCCACGGGTACCCCTGGCCCCGGTGGGGACGGGAGCTCCCCGGGTCCACATCTGGCAGATCGGCTGCCAGATGAACGTCGCCGACGCTGCCACGCTGGCTGAAAGCTGTGCCGAGATCGGGATGCGGCCCGGCGCTCCGCTTGAGGAGGCCGACCTGGCGATACTGGTGACCTGTGCGATCCGCCAGCACGCCGAGGACAAGGCGGCGGGCAAGCTGGGGGAGCTCGCCGGCTGGAAGAGGCAGCGCCCGGGCCGGGCCATCGCCCTCACCGGGTGCATGGCAGGAGAGCACGGCGAAGGGCTCCTCGCTCGCTTCCGCCAGCTCGATTACGTCTTCGACATGCGCGACACCGATGGATTCTTCGCCCGGCTGCGGGACACCTACCAGGGCTGCCTGGAGGGGCCGGTGCCGATGCCAGCCTCGGATCGACTCTGCGCCTACCTTCCGGTGATCCTGGGCTGCAATGAGATGTGCACCTACTGCATCGTGCCCTTCGTTCGGGGCAGGGAGAGCAGCCGACCAGGGTCGGAGGTGGTGGCCGACGCGGCGAGGCTGGTGGAGGGTGGCGTCCGCGAGATCACCCTGCTTGGACAGAATGTCAACTCATACCGAGATCCCGAGAGCGGCAAGGGGCTGCCGGGCCTGCTGGCCGCTGTGGACCGCGTTCCGGGGCTCAGCCGCCTGCGCTTCCTCACTTCGCACCCGCGCAATGCGACCGAGGACCTCCTGCAGGCGATTGCCACCCTGCCCAACCTCTGCGAGAACCTGTATCTGCCGGTGCAGTCCGGCGACGATGACTGCCTGCGTCGGATGAAGCGCGAATACCGGGCGGCGGAGTACCTGCGAATCCTGGAGCGCGCGCGCGAGCTGGTTCCCGGCATCGGCCTCAGCACGGACATCATCGTCGGCTTCTGTGGGGAGACCGAGGCCGAGTTCCAATCCACATACCGAATGCTTGAGGAGGTGGAGTTCGATACGGTCCACGTCCAGGCATACTCGCCCCGCCCGGGGACCGCCGCCCACCGGCGGCCGGACGATGTTGCCCCGGAGGTCAAGAGCGAACGACTTCAACGGGTCCTGGCCCTCCAGCGCCAGATCAGTGAGCGCCGCAACCGGACCCTGATCGGCCAACGAGTGGAGATCCTGGTGGAGGGAGTGGGGGAGGATGGCCGCTGCTTCGGCCGGACCAGGCAGAACCGCCTCGGGTGGCTCGCGAGCCCCGCCGCTCCCGGAGATCTGGTCCGGGCCACCGTGCTTGGAGCCAGCGCCTGGCAGCTGCAGTGCGCCTGACTCGCAGCCGTCGGCTTCGTTCCGCTCTTTCCCGACCGCGGTAGAGTGGCGGGCCCGGAGACTCCGGCTCTGCGCCAGTACCGGGAGGCCAAGGAGGCCCACCCCGACTGCGTGGTGCTGTTCCGCCTCGGGGATTTCTTCGAGATCTTTGAGGAGGATGCCGTCCTGGCGGCGCCGATCCTGGGGGTCGCCCTGACCGGTCGCGACTTCGGCAAGCAGGGTCGGACACCTATGTGCGGAGTTCCCCACCACAGCCTCGACCTGTATGCCCGCAAGCTGCTGGAGGCGGGACTGAAGGTGGCGGTCTGCGACCAGACCGACGAGGCTCGCCCCGGGGTGCGGCTCATCCCCCGCCGGGTGGTGAGGGTGCTCACAGCGGGCACTCTCATCGAGGACGCGCTGCTTGACCCCCGCCGCTCGCGCCGATGCGCCGCCACCTTCCCGGCGACTGACGGGGTGGGGGTGGCGGTGCTCGACTTCAGCACCGGCGAGGGAGACCTCACCTTGCTCGGGTCTGGGATCGACTCCGCCATCGCCCGGCTGGCTGCCCTCGACGTGGCCGAGGTGCTGGTTCCGGAATCGGCGCTGATCAACCTCCGCGCCGTGCCCGGTCTGGTGGTCACCCCCAGGCCGGAGGCATCGTTTGGTGCCGGTGAGGGATGGGAGCTGCTTCGGGCGGCTGGGCTCGAGCTGCCCGACGCTCACTCTGGGGAGTGGGCCGACGCTGCGGTCCGAGCTCTGGCGGCCCTCACCGAGTACGGCCGGGAGGCCCAGCTCCTCCCCGGCCCCGGGTTCCTCAGGCTGGGCTGGAGCCTTCCAGCCGAAACCATGGAGCTTGACGCTCACACCCGGCGCAACCTGGAGCTGGTCGACCCCCTGGTCCCCGGTGGCACCTCCCTGCTCCAACTGGTGGACCGGACTCGCACCGCACCGGGGGCAAGGCGGCTCCGCTCGTGGCTGCTGGCACCACTCACGGACCTTGAGGCCCTCCGCCTGCGCCAAGCCGCGGTCGCCACTCTGGCGGAATCCGCCACTGTCCGCGGCCGCCTCGCCGGGCTGCTCGGCAGATGCCGGGACTTGGAGCGACTGGTGGCAAGGTGCGTTCACGGAGTGGCCGGGCCGCGCGACCTCCGTCAGCTCGCCGACACTCTGAAGGTGCTCCCTGAACTGGCCGCAACAGCGGGCGACACCAGGAATCCCCGCCTGGCTCGGCTGGCCGATCATCTGAGGTCAGCGCCATCGGATCTCGGGCCCGAGATCTCGGCCCAGCTGGTCGACGACCCTCCGGCCAGCGCCCGCGAGGGCGGCTGCGTGCGGCCCGGGGCCGATGCTCAGCTGGATGCCATCGCCGCGGAGAGCCGCGAGGCCCGGGAGTACATCTCAAGCCTCGAGGAGGTCGAGCGCCGTCGCACCGGCATCAGGTCGCTGAAGGTGGGCTTCAACCGAGTGTTCGGGTACTACATAGAGGTGAGGGGCCCCAAGCGCGAGGACCTGCCCGCCGACTACCTCCGGCGCCAGACCCTGGCCGGCGCGGAGAGGTACGTCACCGCCACCCTCAAGGACCGGGAGCTGGTCGTGCTGTCAGCCCGTGAGCGGGCGGTGCGCAGGGAGCAGGAGGTCTTGCGCCAGCTCGTGGACCAGGTCGCCGCGCAGGCCGCAGTTCTCTCCGCGGCGGCGGGGGCCATGGCGGAGGTGGACGCCCTCTGGTCCCTTGCCGAGGCCGGTTCCCAGCTTGGCTGGGTTCTCCCCGAGGTCGACCTCTCGCTCCGCCTGGAGCTGAAGGCGGGGCGCCACCCCCTCGTGGAGAGAGCCCTTGGGCCGGGGCGATTCGTCCCCAACGATGCGCGTCTGGATGGGGAGAACGAACGCATCTGGCTGATCACCGGACCGAACATGGCCGGGAAGTCAACCTTCCTTCGTCAGGTGGCGGTGATCTGCCTCCTCGGTCAGGTCGGCTCCCTGGTTCCCTGCTCTGAGGCGCGATACGGCCTCGTCGATCGGATCTTCACCAGGGTTGGGGCGCAGGACGACATCTCAGGGGGTCGGTCCACATTCATGGTCGAGATGACCGAGGTTGCCGAGATATTGCGGCTCGCCACTCGGCGCAGCCTCGTGGTGCTGGACGAGGTTGGCCGGGGCACCAGCACCTACGACGGGCTAAGCCTGGCCCAAGCGATTCTCGAGCACCTGCACAACGATCCAACTTCTCCGGCCCGGGTGTTGTTCTCAACCCACTACCACGAGCTCACCGCCCTGGACCGGCTCCCCGCCCTCCACAACTACCGTGCCGAGGTGGCGGAGTCGGGCTCAGGCCCGTCCGCTGCGGTGACCTTCCTCCACACCGTGGTTCCGGGCGGAGCCGACCGGTCGTACGGACTGCATGTCGCGAGGCTGGCCGGGGTCCCCGCCGACGTGGTGACCCGAGCGGAGGGGATCCTCTTCGACCATGAGAGCCAGCGGCCGGTCGCCAACCCCGCCAGCCAGGGCTGGCAGATGGCGCTCCCGCTCCCGCCCCCCGACCCGATGCTCGAGGAGCTTCGTGCGCTGGAGGTCGACCGCATGACCCCTCTGGAGGCACTGCTGAAACTCTCCGAGTGGCAGCGCCGCGCCGGAGGAGAGGAATGAGCCAGGTCCGGGCTCCGGCGTTCCGCCACCTTGACCCGGGTAGGATCCACCGCCTTCCCCCTGAGGTTGCGGAGGTGATCGCCGCAGGAGAGGTGATCGAGCGACCGGCCTCGGTGCTCAAAGAACTACTGGAGAACTCCTTGGACGCCGGGGCCAGATCGATCTCGGTGGAGATCGACACCGGCGGCCGCGACCTGGTCCGGGTCAGCGACGATGGAGAGGGGATGGCCGCCGGCGAGTTGGGGGCTGCCTTTGAGCGGTACGCCACCAGCAAGCTGGCCCGGGTCGAAGATCTTCAGCAGCTGGCCACCCTGGGGTTCCGAGGGGAGGCGCTGGCCAGCATCGCCGCGGTGGCGCAGGTGGTGGCGATCAGCCGACAGGGGGAGAGTGACCGGGCCAACGAGGTCACCGCGGGGCCTTCGGGGCTGCGCGGCCCCGTCGTCACCGCCGGGCCTGTCGGCACCACCTTCTCGGTGCGGGAGCTCTTCCACAACGTCCCGGCCCGCCGTGCCTTCCTGCGCTCAGCTCGAAGTGAGGCCGCCGCCTGCCTTCGGGTGGTGGCCGACGCCGCCGTCGGCCACCCGGAGGTGCGGTTCGAGCTTCGGTCGCAGGGGCGACTGGTGCTGCACACCGCAGGGAAGGGCGACCAACTCGAGGCCATCGTGGAGGTCTTCGGACCCCAGGTTGGCCCATCCGCCCTGTCTGTCGCGCACCTGGGCGGAGATGTGGGCGTCTCCGGCTTCATATGCGCCCCCAGCGCGACCCTTGCCGGCCGCCAGGGCCTGGTCCTCTTCGTGAACGGTCGCCGGCTCCAGCAACGCTCCCTGAGTGCTGCAGTGGAAGCCGCCTACCGGGGAATGCTGGAGGTTGACCGGCATCCGATCGCAGTCCTGCGGGTCAGCTGCGACCCGAGCCAGGTGGACGTCAACGTGCACCCGACCAAGCGAGAGGTCCGCTTTCGCGACGAGGGTGCGGTCTTCGAGGCGGTCCAGCGGGCCTGCTGGGAGGCCCTGCAAGGAGCCCGGCCATCGGCGCTTGCCGTCGGGGGGCCCACGCCCCGAGCCGACCTCGGCGTCACCGGGGCCGAGAGCCTCGCCCCGGGGCCGTTGGCGGCCACCGCCGCCCAGCAACTGCCGCTGGGACCGGACCGGCGGCCGGGGTCCGGGCCGCTCGCCGGGGCGGCCGGGTGGAAGTTCCTGGGCCAGGCCCACAACCGCTACCTGGTCGTCGAGACTGAGGACGGCCTGGCCCTGCTCGATCAGCACGCCGCCCATGAGAAGGTGCTGTACGAGCGATTCCGCCGAGCGCTGGAGGGAGCCACTTCAGAGCTCATCTCCCAAGGGCTCCTGGAGGCGGTTCTGGTGGAAATCCCAGGGGGGGAGGGGGTAGGAGAGGATGATCTCGTCGCCCTCTCCCGGGCGGGTTTCGCCGTGGAGGAGTTCGGGGTCGGGGTGGTCCGCTGCACCGCGGCCCCCTCCCAGCTCCCCCCTGGCGAAGTTGCGGCCGCCCTGCGGGAGGCGCTCAGCTCCGATCGACTTGCTGCCTCGGATCCCGACCTACCCAATCACCGCCTCGCCGCCCTGCTTGCCTGCCACAGCGCGGTTCGGTTCGGTGACCCTCTCCCAAGGCAGCAGGTCAGCGTCCTTCTCGCCGACCTCGCCAAGACTTCTGGGGCAGTCACCTGTCCGCACGGTCGGCCCGCCATCTTGGAAATCACCGAGCAGCGGCTGCGCTCGGCCTTCCACCGGCCGTGACGGCACCTCGCCCCCTGCCCGATCGGCCCCTGGTGGCGGTGGTCGGCCCCACCGCCTCGGGCAAGACTGAGTTGGCAGTCCAGCTTGCCCATCTCCTGGGGGGAGAGTTGATCAACGCCGACTCCCGGCAGGCCAT
>DAHUYV010000122.1 GCA_027306885.1 Candidatus Dormiibacterota bacterium | reverse complement strand
TGGTTCATACTTGGTCACAGTCTGGGACTGGCGTTTCGGTTTCCGCCGCCAGGCCGATGGACGTACGGAGAGAGGGGTCCGACGACTCTCATCCTGTAAGCGTGGAGGGCTTGGTCGAAGGCGCCCGGGATCTCTATGTCCCTTGGCGGGTCCGGGATCCTCACCGCTACCACCGGGGCGCCGGCGACCTGGACGTTCCGGGATCCAGGTGGGAAGCCGAGTTCGGCGCCGTTTTGGAGTACCCGCAGGTCATCAGCTGGGATCCCGGTAGCGGTGGGTGCGATGTGCTGGTTCCCCTGAGGATCCTGCCACAGCAGACGGAAGCCCTTGAGGGCGGTGAAGAGGACAGGAAGGCGCTGGTGTCGGTCGGTGTTCGAGATTCGATTGAGAAGGAGGAGGGCGTGGACCCCTTCGTCACGCTGCCTAGCGCCCTCCGGGGGCTGCAGCGACTTGAGGATTGCTGCCGCCTCGGGGCGCAAGTTGGCCGTGTCTGACCGCCATCGCCCGCGTTGCTTCGTGCACCGTTCATTCTCCCCGGTGACTGGATCTTCCCAGACCCCCTGGAAGTAGATCGGGAAGTACACACTGCACCTCTGGGCCGACGGCACCAGATCGGCCATGAGGTGGTCGAGGCCACTGCGCAGGTTGTAGATGAAGTCGGCGGCCATGGTGCCCAGCTCCAGCGGTGGCGACGATGTGAATCTCAGGTACCGGGCGTCGCGCTTGCCCTTGAAGCCGCGACGGACCTCGTAGGGATGGGTTTCAGCCCACTGTCCGATTGTGACCTTGAGATCGTGGAGGTGCTTCTCGGCCCGGTCAGCCTTGAGGATGTATGAGGGGACCAACTCGCTCACGAGCTACCTTCCACTTGATGGTCAGCGCATGTCCGTCTAAGACCAAGCAAATCGCCCAGCGGACCGCGATCTCGGTCGCGACCCGCCGGAAAGTCTATAGCGCGCTGGCCGAGATGGCGAACTGAACCACTGCCGTCAAAGGGGTTACGGACCGAAGGGCCGTTGAATACGATGTCGGACTGGCTGTGGTCAAAACTGTGGTCAGGAGCCCTGCCCCGTTCGCCCGGGCTGAGGGACACGAGATCAAAAACTGGTGCCGAGGGGCGGGATCGAACCGCCGACACCGGGTTTTTCAGACCCGTGCTCTACCAACTGAGCTACCTCGGCCAGAGGCTAGTTGACCGCGTCTGCCCGCCTATTCGTTGCCTCACGGCGCTCCAGGCGGACCCACCCCGGGGTACGAACGGCTCCAACATCGGTTCCAGGTGGGACGACTCCTGTTGGCGGCCGCGAGGCGGAGGCGGGGACAGCCATACGGAGGGGGAGCGTACTGGAAAGCGGCGAACGGGCGCTACCGGTGGCGGATCAAGCCCCGCATCGGACCGGGCGAACCCTCAGGGGGCCCAAGGCCGATGTCGAGATGCGGCTCCGCGAACAGACGTTCCGTTGCCAGGAGTGGAGCGCCCGGGCCCGGTGGCGGGCTGTTGTCGCCGAGCGCCTCCCACCATGGCTGGGGACCCATCGTTGCCGAGAACAGCGGTCGTCGGCGAGCGCTTGGTGGAGAGGGGGGGGCCGGTACACGGCGCATGACGGGGGCAAAAGGCGCTGTCCTTCCGGCATCTTGGCTGCCACCGCCGAGATCGCCGGCCGCGCCCGGCCGGCCCTGGTCGTCTGGTGGCCCCGTCGCCCAGTTCAGTTACCTCCGTCTGGCGACCGAGCCGCAGGACACATACCTGGCCCCGGAGGTCGACAACCTCGCTCGCAGCTAACACGGAGGCCGTGATCCGGGGCCCCAAAGAATGCCGTTGGCGAGTCCCACGGGCGGTCGGCGCTTTCTGCTGCGAACCGTGCCCGGCCCCTGAGGGTCGCCGGTCCCTCCTACTCGGCCCCCCGATCTTGCCGATCGAACTGCCCGGCCCGCGCACCTCCCCCCACCCCAAGACTCAGTCCGGGTCGCTGTCCCGCCTCGGCCACCGACGGGCCACAGGTTGCTCGAGAGCTGGTGCCGGTGGACGCGCCCCAGTCTTCTCCCCGCCCTCTCCAGGCTCGGCCTCGCCGGTATCCGTCCGCTCGCGCCCGGACGCCGGGCCCCACCGGAACCAGGGTGGGCCACCTCACAGAGCTGGGGCCCGGTCGGCCCGACGCTCCTGGGCCATCGAGATGTACCCGTCGACAGCCATCTGCCGGAGCACCGCGGCCCGGCGCTCCTTGGCGCCCTCGGGGTTGCGCAACGGGTCGAGCACGCCGGGGGCCTGGGGGAGGCCGGCCAGCATCGCCAGCTGGGCGAGGTCATCTCGGCTCAGCGGCTGCCCGAAGTACCTTCGGCTGGCCTGCTCCATGCCGACCGTCCCGTTGCCGAGGCGCACTTCAGAGAGGTACTCGTCCAGCACCTGGGTCTTAGAGAGGTGGTCCTCGATCTTCAGCGCCAGGGTGATGTCCACCCAGCGGAGCCAGATGCTCCGGTCGGAGCCGTGCAGGTAGAGGTCTTCGGCCAGCTGCTCTGTGATCGTGGACCCGCCCTCGCAGGTGCACAGATGGAGGAGGTCGTATCCCGCCGCGCGGACCAGCCCCTCAAGGTTGACGCCCCGGTCGAGGTAGAAGTTCTGGTCCTCGACCGCTATCACGGCTTCGGCGAGATACCTGGGGACCGTTTCCGAGTTGAGGGGCCGGGTTTGATGGGATCGGTCCAGCGCGGCGACCCTCGCCTCTAGGCTGCCGGTAGACGGGGTGGCCATCCATGTCCCACACCAGATCAAGGTCACCGACAGTGCGGCCACGGCGGCCGCCCAGCGCCAACGGCGGCCCCGATCCGCCGCCTCTGGCGGTACTCTGGGACCGTGCTTCGGCATCTCCACCTCCGCCGACTCTATATCTCGGTGGTCGGGCTCCTTTGTTTCCTCTTGGCGCTCGGCCTCTCCTGGGGCGCCGGGGCCAACCACCTGTGGGTGCAGGGGGTGGCGATGGTGATGGCGCTGGCGGCCTTTGGTCTGGCCGCCCTGGCGGCCCGGTAGGAGGGGGCTGTCCCACCGACGCGGCCCCGGGCGCTCTCACCCTGTGCTAGACTCTAAGAGTCCTGCGCAGTTCGGGTGGGACCGTTCGCCGCCGCTTCCCTCGCGAGCCGGCCGATCGCTAAGGCCGCGAGGATGCCGCATTGCGGCGCAGGAGACAGGCACATGCCAATCGGAACCATCAAGTCGATCAACGAGCGCGGTTTTGGATTTCTGGCCGCGGAGGACGGAGTTGAGTACTTCTTCCACCGCTCCAGCGTCGAGGGTGGCGCCTTCGAGTCGCTGACCCGCGGCTCCCAGGTCGAGTTCGAGATCGAGGCAAGCACCCGCGGTCCGCGGGCGGGCAGGGTCCGCGCAGCCTGATGGCGGCGCAGGCCGTCGGCAAGCCGCCGGTCCAGCGCCCCTTCCGCAGGCTTCATCCTGACCTGCCGCCTGCCAGGAACTCCCTGTACGACCCGTGGCAGTGTGGGTTTCTGCATGACGGGAGGCGCAAGACCTGCCTGTTCGACGTGAGAGACGCCCAGCGCGCGATGCGCGCGCTGGGCTTCCCACCCGAACTCTGGAATCCTCTGGGGGAGGCGAGGATCACCCACGACGAGTTCGTTCAGCACGTCCGGGAAGTCCACGACGCCCTCTCCATCCACGCCGACACAGCGGAGGCTCGGCGACGCTCGATGGTGCCGTCCGCGGTGCGAATCGTGCAGAACTACCTTGGTTGGGCCGATCGCGTCTGTTCTCATGGCACGGGAGTCGTTGAGACCGACGACCGTCGCCGCCCCATCCCCTGACCGATGGCCTCGGTCTCTGCCCAGGTGAAGTTGGCGGTCGACCGCTCCTCCTTTTCCGAGGAGGTGGTGGCCCGCTCCGCTGAGGCTCCGGTTGTGGTCGACTTCTGGGCCGCCTGGTGCGCGCCTTGCCGGCAGCTCGGGCCGGTGCTGGAGCAGGAGGTGGAGCGGCTGGAGGGCCAGGTGCTGCTTCGGACCCTGGATGTCGATGCCAGCCCGGAAGTCGCTCAACAATTCGGCATCCGTGGGATCCCCGCCGTCAAGGCCTTCCGCGACGGGCAGGTGATCTCCGAGTTCGTCGGCGCCCAACCCGCCTCGCAGGTGAGGGGCTTCCTGGAGCGGCTCCTGCCATCGAAGGCCGATCAGCTCGCCGAGCAGGGCGATGAGTCGTCCCTGCGCGCCGCTCTGGAGGCCGACCCATCCCATGTTGGTGCGCGGCGAAGGCTGGCGCGGATTCTGTTGCACGAGGGGCGCTGGAGCGACGCCGCGCAGGTGGCGGCCCAGGCGCCTCAGGACCGCATCTGCGATGGACTGGGGGCCTGGGCTGAGTTGGCGCTCAGCTCCAAGGACCAGCCTTCCGCTGCGGCCGCTTCGGTGCTCGAGGCATTGGCCCTTGACCAGCTGGTCGAGGCTATGGTCCAGGGGATAGCCGGAGTCAAGGTGTCGGCCGGAGATCAGCGCCAGCAGTTGCGCCGTGTCGTCCTGTACTGCTTCGAGGAGCTCGGGCCCGAGCACCCCGACGTGGCCGTGGGCCGGGCCCAGTTGGCTTCCGCCCTCTACTGACGCCGGCCGGGGGCCGACCTCAGGGCCGCCGGGCCGGGCGGCCGGGTGGTTTGATAGTGGGCGCTGGCCCGGACCGGTGGAGGCAGATATGGCATACGTGCGAGGACTGCGACACGGCTTGGCTGCCGGAGTGGTGGTGGGGCTGCTGGTGGCACCCCGGTCTGGCCCGGAGACGAGGAGGATTCTGGGCGCGGCGTACGCGCAGGCCCGGTCCCGGGCGGATCAGACGTCGGCAGGGATCCGACGGGGCTGGCAGCGGGCGCAGCCGGCGATCCTGATGGCCCGCCAGGCCGGGGGGCTGGCCGGCCGGGTGGCGTCGCCGGCGGCCAGAGGGGCCGTGGCCCAGGTGCTGGGCCGCCGAGCCAATGCTGAGCCAGAGCCCTTCTTCTCCTCGTCGGCGCCGGACCATGAGGACGGAGTGTGAGCCCTGAAGAGCCGTCACCCGGGGAGCGCATTGCGGCCTTTGGGGTGGCGCTGCAGGAGGAGCTCATCCACCCTCTGAGGAGGTACCTCAAGGGCTTTCGGGTTGGCCTCGTCGGGGGGCTGGTGGCGGCGGTCCTGCTCACGCCGTGGCCGGGTCGCCTGGTCCGGCAGCGCTTGCTCGGACTGCGAGCCAGAGTCTGCCGACGGCGCTCCGGGGCCGGCTGCGCCTGAGGGCCCTCAGCCCTCCCCGACCGCGTCAGCGACGATCCGGTCTGACGACCCGTCGATGGATGAGACCACTTCCTGGCCGGGGTAGTCGGCCATGAAAGAGGTCCCACAGCCGCAGGCGTTGCGGGCGCCGGGATTGGCGAGCCGGAACCCCCGCCCCCGATAGCTGTCCTCAAAGTCGAGGATTGACCCGGCCACCAGGGGCAGCCCGTCCTCCTGGACCACCACCTTGATGGGGCCGAACTCGGTCACCACGTCGTCTTCCTGGGCCCCGTCCTCCAGATCGAAGAAGAGCTTGAACCCTCGGCAACCCCCAAGCCGGACGTCGACTCGGAAGACCGCCTCCGGCTTGCCGTCGCGATCGCGCCAGGAGGCGATCTCCTCCAGGGCATCCCGGGTCGCGAGAAAGGGCCTAGCCATGGGCGGATTGTATGACGGCGCAGGGCGGGCCGAGGATCCGCTAGTCTCCAGCACCGTGCGACTCCGCGAGATCTGGCGCTATCCCGTCAAGTCAATGGGTGGAGAGCGGCTCTTCGGGGTGGAACTCGGGGGCGCGGGCCTCCCTGGCGACCGCCTGGTGGGAGTGGTGGACAGGGCCTCCCGCCGCCCCGACCGGCCTCTCAGCGCTCGCGAGGTTCCGGTGCTCCTGGCCTTCTCCGCCGTCTGGGCAGGGGGCGAGGCGCTGATCTCGGGACCGGGGCTGCCCCTGGCCTCCC
>DAHUYV010000119.1 GCA_027306885.1 Candidatus Dormiibacterota bacterium | reverse complement strand
CCGACCAGGTAGACGTCGCCAACCAGCCCTGCCGCGACCAGTTGCCCGCCAAGGCGGGTCAAGGCCTCGATCGCTCGATCCCGCGTCAGGAACTCCTCTCGGCTGGCCGTCATCGCCGCTCCAGCCCCGCAGCGGTGACGAAGACCCCTCTCTTGGCGAAGGACCTTGGGCTCTCGCGCAGGCTCGTGGGGATCCACGCCGGGGCGTCCGCGACGAACCACCAGGGCCGGGCCACACGATCGGGATCCTGGGCCCAACCCGGGGCCGGGAGCCCTCGCTGGAGGGTCATGTGTTCCGCCAGAGCGGCCATGAGGGCATCCGTAGCACTGTCACCGGTCGGAGCCGGCGCGTCAGCCACCACGAGGGCGGTGTCGGCCGGAGTGCCCACCGCCTCGTCGTCCAGCACCTCCCCCACCAGGCGCCAGGCCGCGGTGCTCCCGTCGGAGCGGCGCACCTCCGCCACAACGGGAGCCAGGGCCGTCAGGGAAGGCCACCTGCGCCCTCCGGGCAGGCACGCCTCCACGAGCCGGTTGAACGTCCCCACGTTGGGGACCAGCGCCCCAGACTCGTACCGGCTCAAGGTCGCCGAAGAGGTCCCCGCGCGGCGCGCGACCTCGCGCTGTGAGAGGCCGGACCGGGCCCGTACGAAGCGGAGCTGAGAGCTTGCGTTCATCCTGCTATCTCAAATGATAGCAGGCCCCGGGATCAGTCGATACCGCCCAGGGGGTCTGGTGCAGGGCCACTTGACCTATTCCACACGGCGAGAGCCGGGGGCTTCCCGTCTCACCGCTGCTGTCTCGTGGCAGTGCTCAAGCCGCCACCGCCACGACGTGGTGTCCGCCAGGCGGGTTGGGTGGTGTCAGCGGGACTGGAGCTGTAGATAGGGGACGAGTTCGGCGGCCGGCTTGGGGAGGGTCAATGACTGAAGCAGGACCGGGCCGGGCCCGGTCAGCTCCACCTGGCGCGCATTCCGGCGAAAACGACCGGCGGTTCCGCCACCGGAATCTGCAGCTGCCCACGAGGGCTCACCAGCCCTGCCCAGCGCCTCCCTCAACACCCGGTCCGTGGCTTCCGGCTCTAGGAGCGGGTAGGTGGTCCCGAAAGCCAGGGTGGGCTGGGGCGCGGCCAAAGCACCGGAGTCCCAGTCAAGGTGGGCCGCTCCAAGAAGGTCCACCTCTACCCAGCCAGCGCTCTCAAGGTGTCCGTCGCCGCAAGGCCCGTCCGCCAGCGCGCGACCCGGCGCCCCGCCTGATGGGGTAGTCTCGAACAACTTCTGGCAAAAAGGGGGGGATCGGTGCACTTCGAGGGGTTCACCTTCGGCTCCATCCGGATTGACGGCGTGGTCTACACGCACGACCTCGTCATCGACCGGGGTGAGATCAGAAAGCGAAAGAAGAGCGCCTCCAAAGGGTACCGGGCCGCCGGCGGCCATACCCCTCTCTCGACCAAGGAAGACATCCCGTGGCACTGCCGCCGGCTGGTCGTGGGGACCGGTGCTCAGGGCGCGTTGCCGGTGATGGACGACGTTCTGGAGGAGGCCAAGCGCCGCAAGGTGGAGCTGCTCCGTGTGCCCACCGAAGAGGCGATCGTCGTCTTGAATGGCCGGGGCGAGGCCACCAACGCCATCCTGCACCTGACTTGCTGAGCTTCTGCGCGCATCCCATTCGCTGAACTGGGCCCTCCTGATCGAAATCCCACCCGGACGACCAGCTCTCGCTGTTGCGTAGTCGGTCCGACCGCCTGGGTCCAAGACTTCCCCGAATGGGGCCGCTCAGGGTCGCGCCTTGAGGGCTCGCAGGCGTGGCGGGGTGGAGCCGGCCGCTGGCCCCCAGCCAGCTCCAGCGTCAGCGCAGGCCGGCACACGCGGCAGAGTGCCGGTGGGATCAAAAGGGCGGACGGCGCCCCTCCAGTGGCCGCCGCCCGCCCGGGCTCACATCAGGAGTGAGCCGCCTGCCTCCGCATGCCCGTGCTCAGCTGAGTCGCGTGGTCGAGCATGATCACCGCCCAGGTGACGGCGATCGCTCCCAGGAACGCGGCCAACAGCTGTTCGGCCGCCGCCCCTTCGGACAGGATGAGAGCAGCCCCGCCGACCCCGGCTGTCACGACCGCCAGCGTGCTCTGGTACACCCTCAGCCCGGCCCCGCCGGTGGCCGTCCAAGCCGCCAAGAAGGCGACCGCGCCAAGGAACAAACCCACTCCAACCATGCCTCGCGGGTCCTGAACCAGCGGCGCGTTCCCGTTCGCCAAGTACGAAACATACGGCACGGCGATCGCCGCGACCGCCAGTGTCGCGAGCACATCCCAGGCTAGCAAACGTCTCATCGTCAGACCCTCCATGTGGTGCGCCGCCTGGCGGCACAGCGACCGCTCATTCCCTGGTTAGGGCGCGACTCGTCTCGCGTCGACCCCTCCGCTCTCAACCCACCTGCGGATTCGGGGCGGTACCGCAGAGCGCTCAACGGACTGATCTTCGGGACCATCGCCTGCTCCACCTCTTAGTTCACCTGCACCGTATCGCCTGCAGCCACCGAGAACCCGCGCATTTCCACCCGAAGGCGCTTGTGCCTTACCCGCGGTGGTCGCAGGTCGAGCTGAGCGCCCCAGGTCATGCACCGGGCGACGGATACCACGGGTGCCCCCGGGAGGCGGTACGGTCACCTCCCCGCCCTGGGCCTCCACCCGGCGGTCGACCGCCAGGAGCCGCCGGCCACACCCCGGACCCTCGAAGGCCGGTTACGGCCGCCGCCGGCCACCGCTGGCCCCGGCGGCCCTCGGCGCTCCTCGGCGGCGCCCGCTCCGGCAGGCGCCGCCGAGACTCTCTCCAGCTCTCAGTCGGGACTCCCGGACTCCCTGTCCCCCGCCTCGTCCTCGGCCAGTACCCGGTACAGGCCCCGCTTGGTCTCCCGCAGCAGCTGAGCGGCCCTGGCCACCTGAGTCGGCTCGCCGGCGTGAACCACCTGCATCAGGGCGCCGGCGGTCTGCCGCAAGAGGGAGAACAGTTCATGGATGTCGTCCCCCACCGCCCCGGAGACCTCCTCCCAGGGCGACCCCAGCTCAACCTTGTGCTCGTCGGTGTAGGCACGGCCGGCGTCGGTGAGGTGGAAGAGGCGCTGCCCCTCGGTCTCCTGGGAGCGTACCAGCCCCTCGTCCTCCAGCAGTTGCAGCGCGGGGTACACCGACCCGGGACTGGGGCGCCACACCCCCTTGCTGCGCTCACCGATCTCCTGCATGATCTGGTAGCCGTTCCGCGGCTGCTCCGCCAGCAGCAGCAAGGTGGCCGCCCTCACGTTGCCCCGCGGCACCCGGCCCCCCCTCATGCCGCGCATGCGGCCGCCCAGTCCACCGCGAAAGGCCCGCCCGAACTCACCCTCGGCGAACGGACCCATCCGCCCCCGGTGCCGTCCCCGGTGCCAGGCCGCATGCTCCGCCAGCTCGGGGTGCTCGTCCTCGATCCGATGTCCACCCATCATGTTGGTGCCTCCTCAAGGCTGATATATCGTTCGGACACATGATAGCTCAACGATATATCGTGCGCTCGATTCACTCTCGGCTCCCTTCACACCAGAGGAGCATCCCGGCGAAGTTCACGGGCTGGCGGCTGGCCTCGGCCCAGGGGCCGTCAGGGAACCGGGGGTGGTAGCTGGCGCTCCCGAGGGCGCGGGTCGACCGGGCTGGCCGGTCGGGACAGGTCGGCTCGGGCGGGGACCCCAGGATTTGAACTGTCGCCGGACCCTGGGGGAGGGACCAGGTGTGGCCGAGCCACCTTGGTCGAAGCGGAGCCACGGCTCAAAGGGCCCTGGCCCAACCCAAGGGGGGCTGGAGCGTCTCCCCGGCCCCCTACCGCTCCTCCGGCACCATCGACTCCGGGATGCTGGTCACCTGGTAGGGCAGTTCACTTATGTCGAAGTACCGGACCGGCTTGTGCATCCGCTTGGCGATACCCACCTGGACCTTGAGCCCCAGTGAGAGCTCGCCGAAGACCCACACCTCGTCGCAGCGGGCAATGAGGTTGTTCATCGCCTCGCGCACCAGGTCCTTGGGCACGGTGTGCATCAGGTAGTAGTCGAAGAGCATGAAGGGGGTGACCGGCACCCGGTTCTCGTCGAGGACGAACTTGGTGAGTTGCTGGCGCCAGTAGAAGTGGCGGTTGCTGATGGCGACGTAGACCAGCTGCTTGGGGCGCCGCAGGGTCCGCTCCGCCTGCTCGGCCGGGCTGGCCCTCGGAGTGGGCGTGAAGATCAGCTCCAGGATCTCATCGGCAGACCGTGCCGCGGCCTTGGCCTCGGCCTCCTGGGCAGGGGCGGGAGGCTCCCCGGCACGAGGTCTAAACCCCGCCCCGGATCCTCCCCGAACGCGCTTGCTGGCAGCCAAAGTCTGCGCCTACTATACCCAGTTCCAAGGGCCAGTCGAGCCGTCCTCGGCACTTTGGGAGGCCAGCCGGAGGAGGAGGTCAAGCGCGCGCCCCAACAGCTCGCGGTTCTCTGTTTGGTTGAGCCATCGGCTCGCCCCCGACGGATGGGGCAGAGGCAGGACCAGCGGCATCTGGGCGTTCCGCTCCAGCGAGCCGTGGTCCAGCTCCCTACCGCTGGAGTCGAATAGCCTTCCCACCAGCTGGCCCAGGGGCCGGCCGGGCAGGAAGCGGTCCAGAGCCAGTTGCCCTACCGCCACCACCAGCCACGGCCGCAGAAGGGTGAGCTGGCCGTCCAGATACGGTCGGCAGAGCTCGATCTCGGCCCGTGAGGGGCGTCGGTCCCCGCTGCCCCCTGGGCCCGGTCCGGGGAAGCACTTGGTGATCGAGGTCACGTAAATCCGGCGACGAGCCTCCTCCTCCGAGCCCAGCCCGGCGCGCTCCAGCCACGAGAAGAGCTGCCGGCCGGCCCGGCCGCTGAAGGGGAGGCCCGCCCGCTCCTCCACCCGCCCCGGGGCTTGGCCCACCAGCACCAGGTGTGACGGCACCGGCTGGGGAAGGACCGGGGCCGCGCGCTCGAGAAGGCCAGCGGCCACACACCGGCGGCACCCCGCCACGTTCCGGTGGAGCTCCGCCAGTGCGGGCCCCGCCACGGTCACGGCGAACCCGGCTCCGGGGCCCGGAAGTGTCTCCATCCGGTGCTATCCTAGGGCCGTCTAGGCCGCCCTCAGGGCGGCACCGCCCAGCAGCAGGCCAGCATATGTCCCAAGGCTCGGACCCCAGGCGAAGGCCGGACCAGCAGTCCTCGGAGCCCAACGGGCCGCCGGCGTGGTGGATGACGCTCTGGCAGGACCGGCTGCCGCGCGAAGCGGACGAGCCCGCCCCGCCACTGACCCGGGGGTTGCTGGGGTGGGCCCAGCGTTTGGTCCTGGCCCTGGTGCCGCTGCTGGTGGTGGCGGCGGTGGTGCTGGGCGGGTTCAGGCTGGACCTGGCCGCCGGGATCACCGGTGGGGCGGCCGCGGCAATCGTCCTGGTCGCGGTCGGCTGGCCCCTTCTGGAGCGCTCCCGCACCGACGACGGCAGCGGCTGGGGATGAGACCTGGCCGGGAGCACGGACTCAAGCTCCCCTTCCAGCCCCCCCTCCGGCCCCCGACTCCCGCAGAGGCCAGCGCCTTTCTCCATGAGCAGGCGGCCGGCTCCGGCCTACGTGCCTACCTGGCCCAGAGGACGCTGGAGGCGCTCCATCACACCGCCGGGCTTCTGCGCCAGGCCGGCGGTGAACTGGAGCGGGTGCTGGAGCCGCCCACGCCGCCGCGGCGGCGTGGGGCTGGGGCCGACCGCCGGCGCCCCCGGGGGAACGGCCCCGGGGCCTGAGCGGTCAGCCCCAGTTGGAGGCGGCCCGCCGGGGCGGCGGAGCCCCGGGAGCCGGCTGCTCCTCCCTCCGCCGGTAGTCCCTCTGGGAGGGGTTGGGGACCAGGTCGAAAAGGCGATAGCTCTCGGCCAGCGGCACACCGGCGCGGGCGCCACAGCGGCGGGCCTCCTCCCAGATGTGACCCCGCATCGGACCGGCGTCGAACTGGCTCGTGTGCTCACCCAGCGCCGCCAGCTGGTTCTCCAGGTCCAACTCCTCCACCGGGACCGCCACGTCCGCCCCATCGCCAGAACCCACCAGGACGAACCTGACCTTGTGGGGCTGGAGGCCCTCGGCGGAAAGCAGCTCGGGGAAGGCCCGGGCGTCCCGAGCGCTGGGAAAGACCGCGTCCAGGCAGGCGTCAGCGGCGGCCCGATGATCTGGGTGATTGATGTAGCCGCGCCCGAAGAAGCGGGCGGTGGGGTCCATGGTGATCACCAGCTCGGGACGGACGGTCCGCAGCACCCGGACCAGATCCCGGCGGACCTCCAGCGTGTTCTGGAGCATCCCGTCGGGGTACCCGAGGCAGAGAACCTGGCCCACCCCGAGGTGGGTGGCGGCTCGACGCTGCTCCTCCAGGCGGATCCGGCTCAGCTCCCCCAAGGGGATCGAGGGGTCGTCGCTGCCCGCGTCCCCGTCGGTGACCAGGCAGATGGCGGCCCGGCTCCCCTGGCGGACCAAGGCGGAGAGCACCGAGGCGGCGAGGAAGTCGCAGTCGTCGGGATGCGCCACCACCACCAGCACCGACTCGGGGACGTATTCGAACCGCTCCAGAGGGGGGCCGGAGTCGGGGCGCGTGTCGTCAGCGTCCTGGCTCATGCAGCAGGTATCCTGCCATCCGTGAGCCGCCCGGTGCAGGAACCGATGATCGCCACCTTCTCGATCTGTGCCACGGACGGTCGCGACTGGGGGGTGGCGGTGGCGTCCAAGTTCCTCGCGGTGGGCAGCGCGGTGCCGGCGGCCCGCGCCGGCGTGGGAGCGGTAGCCACCCAGGCGTTCGCCAACACCTCGTACCGAGAGAGCGGTCTGAAGCTCCTGGAGACCGGCACCTCCGCCCAGGACGTGGTGGCGCGGCTCACCGCCGACGACCCCGAGCGGGAACACCGGCAGCTGGGGGTGGTGGATGCCGAGGGCCGCGCCGCCACCTTCACCGGCTCCAAGTGCTTTGACTGGGCGGGCGGCCAGACCGGCCCGGGCTGCGCTTGCCAGGGGAACATCCTCGCCGGCCCCCAGGTGGTGGGAGCGTTGCTGGAGACCTTCCAGGGAAGCTCCGGCCCGCTGACCGACCGGCTCCTGCTGGCGCTGGCGGCCGGGGACGAGGCCGGTGGGGATCGCCGCGGCCGACAGTCGGCGGCGATCCTGGTGGTGCGGTCCGGCTCCGGATACGGGGGGTTCGACGATCGGATGATCGACCTCCGGGTGGACGATCACCTCCGCCCGGTCCCCGAGTTGGGGCGACTGGTGCGGCTCTGGCGGGTGTACTTCGAGGTCACCGAGCCGGAGGCGATGCTGCCCGTGGACGCGGCGATGGTGAGCCGCCTGCGGGTGGCGCTGGAGAGGCGGGGACGGCAGGTGGCGGGGACCGACGTGGAGTCCGTGTTCCTTTCCCTGGAGGCCTGGGCGGGGATGGAGAACCTGGAAGAGCGCTGCGGGAGCCGGGAGCTCATCGATCCCGTGGTTCTGGAGATGCTGGAAGCCGGGGACTGATTCGCGGCCCCCTCGCGGTTGGGGGCCGTCGGCCCCAGCCCTTTTCCCCCCGAGAACTCGCCAGGTCCGGGCCGTAGCCCCAGCTGGCCTGGGGCGCGGGTCTGCCGGTCGGGCCCTGAAGCACCCCGGCTCCGGTGCCCCAGCGGGCCGGGTCGCGAGCCTCCAGCCAGCGGGGAACTGCCACCGCCCCCAGCGCGTAGAGCAACCAGCCAAAGAACAGGGGCAGTCCGAAGGCCCAGATGTCCTTGGCCATGTAGAAGTGGAAGTCGTACGCGTCGACGTACTGGACCGCCGTCATCATCAGCCCCGCCACGCCAAACGCCAGGTTCACGACCACGAATCCCTGGGCCAAGATCCGGCCCCGTTCCAGCCGGAAGCGGTCCAGGGGCGTCAGCTGGAGCCGGGGTGGGTCCCCGGGCTTCCATCCGCGCCAGAGGTTCACCAGCATTGACGCCCAGCAGATCCCGCCCACCGTGAAGACCAGGGTCCCGAAGGCGACCAGGTTCTCCTGGACGGCCACCGACAACCCCTGGGTCCCGGCGTACACCCCCTCGTTGAGGACCAGCCCCCCGCCGGTGAGGAGGGCGGCTCCCAGAACGAGGGGGACCAGGATCGGGACCCACCGCGCCCGGCGCGGACGGGCCTGGTAGTGGCCGCCCAGGGCGCCCAGCGTCTTCCAGTAGAAGACCGACCCGATCCCCCAGATCATCCAGGGGGGCAGGATCGCCGGCAGCCAGTCCACCTCCAGGTTGTAGTGGAAGTCGAATCCGTCCCAAGCTCGAAGCAGGACCATGGCCCCCCAGACCAGCATTGTGTAGCAGAGGAGGTAGGCGGCCGAGCCCACCACCATCTCGAACCGTCGATCCGTCATCCGCTCCAGGCCCCCGGGCTGCTGCAGCCAGGAGGCCACCTTCCAGTACAGGGGGACCCCCAGCACCAGGCAGATCACGACTGGGGTGACCCAGGGCAGGAAGTCCATCAGCAGGTTGAAGTGGAAGACGTAGGGGTCGGCGGCTTTGAGCAGCACCATGAGGCCCCACACCACCAGCAGGAAGACCAGGGCCAGCACCACCGCCGCCGTGACCACCTCGAAGCGGCGTCGAACCAACGCCTGCCAGTTCACGGCCGCCTCACGCCAGGGGGCCCAGGCGGTGTCACAGGGCGCGAAATATGAGGGTGAACCCGAGGAAGAGCAGGACCGCCGCGGTGACCGTCAGGCAACCGAGGTCGAAGCTCAGCAGCAGCCGAAATCTGGTCCGCAGCTCCCCCACCGCCTGAGACCGCAGCGGCCGGCCTCCATCTTCCGGCGCAGGCTGGGACGCCCGGCCCCAGATGCTGCGCAGGCTGAGGCCCGCTCCGCCCGCCATGAGGAGCCCCACCGCCAGGATCAGCAGGCCCAGGCCGACGCTGCCGGACGGGGTGGAGGCCAGGATCATTCGGCCGGCTCCCCGACCGGTGCTCTTCTGCGGTCACTTTCAGGAGAGAGAGCGGTAGTCGCGGCGCGCGTCCCTGAGCCATCCCCCCAGCGCCACCAGCAGGATGACCAAGCCGATCACAACCACCACCACCTTGGTGATGACCCCGATCAGGCTCATCGCCACTCCCACCGCCAGCAGCGCCGGCCAGAAGCTGGGACCGGGCCCGTGCTCCTCTTCGGTGGGATGGAGCGGCTGCTCCGGGGATTCCGGCTCATCCATGGGCGGAAGCCAGGTAGAGCGCTGCCCAGGTGAACGCGATGGCGAGCATGAGCACGGCGATCAGGGTGAGGATCAACCCGAGCCGCATGTTGCCACTGGCACTTCGACGCTGCATCAACTCTCCTCGGTCGACCGGGCGGACCCAATCTTACGGCGGACCGGGTCGGCCGGCGGGCCGCTCCCCGGCTCTGATCGGGCGGCCCGCCGGGACGAGCCGGCGTCGGCCCCGGTCTGCCAGCCCAGGGTGACCAGGACGACGACACCAACCCAGATGGCGGCGGCCAACGCCAGGTGGAGATCCTGAAGGGTTTCGGGGGCGCCGGTCGTCGCCACCAGGCCGCCCACGGCGATCTGGGCCAGCAGGAGCAGTGCCACCAGGTCGGCCGTCAGCCGAGCGCCCGGCACCGTCCGCCACCGGCGGGCCACTCGCATCGCGAAGAGCGCCAGCAGCACGGTGGTCAGCAGCACCACCAGGCGGTGGGAGTACTGGATGATGATCAGCGGGGCGGGCACCCCGCTGGAGGCGGTGCAGAACGGCCAGGACGGGCAGGAGTAACTGGCGCCCCCATCGACCACGATCGAGCCCGACACCAACAGCAGAAGGGTGGCCCCGAGCGTCCACCAGGCCAGCGGGTGCAGGCGCCGACCCGGCGACGGCCGTCGCGCCACCAGGGTCGCCGCCGCCGTGACCCAGGTGATCGCCAGCACCAGCAGGCCGGTCAGCAGGTGAAGGGCCACGGTGAAGGGGGCGTTGTGGGTGACCACGGTGATCGCCCCGAGCACGATCTGGATGGCGATCAGCACCACCGCCCCCACCGCCGGGATCAGCACCGAGCGGTTGTTGCGAGCCCAGCGGAAGGCGGCGACCGCGGTCAGGACCACCAGCACGGTGACCAGGGCGACCACGTAGCGGTGGGATTGCTCCAGCAGGGAGTGGAAGTGGTCGATCGGCCCCAGTTGCCCGTAGCAGAGCGGCCATCCCGGGCAGCCCATCCCCGATTCCGTGACCCTGACCGTGCTCCCCAGGATGATGAGGAAGTAGGTGACCACCGCGGTGGCAACCGCCAGGGCAGGCAGCACCCAACGGCGCCCCCCGGGGGGAGCCGCTGGCGCGCTAGAGGTCACGGCAGGACAGCACCCGGCGGATTGATCTGCCTCCCCGCCAGCCGCCAGTCCCGCAGCGGCCGGTTGCTCTCGACCAGGGGGATGTCGCGGTCAAAGTTGTGCGGCGGCGGCGGAGAGGTGGTGTACCACTCCAGGGAGTTTCCCTCCCAGGGATCGTTGATCGCAGTCTTGGCGCCATGCAGGGAGATGGCGGCGTTGTACACGAAGACCAGCACGGCGACCGCGATGAGATACGACCCGATCGTCTCCAGGAGGTTGAGCGGGCCCCAGCCAGAGGCGGCGGAGTAGGTGGCGATCCGCCGGGGCATGCCCATGATCCCAAGGAAATGCATCGGCATGAAGGTGAGGTTGAAGCCGATCAGCAACAGCCAGAAGTGCCATTTGCCAAGGCGCTCATTGAGGTACCGGCCGAACATCTTCGGCCACCAGTAGTAGAGCCCGGCGAAGAGGGCGAATAGCGAGCCCCCCACCAGCACGTAGTGGATGTGGGCCACCACCCAGTAGCTTCCGTTGAGCTCGTAGTCGATGCCAAGAGAGCTGAGAAAGACCCCGTCCAGCCCCCCGATGAGGAACATGAGCAGGAAGCCGACGGCGAAGAGCATCGCCGAGGTGTATCGGATGGACCCGCCCCAGAGCGTCCCCAGCCAGTTGAAGATCTTCACCCCGGTGGGCACGGCGATGACCATGGTGGCGGCCATGAAGAAGATCTGCACCGGCAGCGGCAGGCCGACGGTGAACATGTGGTGGGCGAACACCATGAAGCCGAGCACCCCGATGGCCGCCATCGACATCGCCATCGCCCGGTAGCCGAAGATCGGCTTGCGGGTGAACACCGGCAGGATCTCCGAGATCACCCCGAATCCCGGCAGGACCATGATGTAGACCGCCGGGTGGGAGTAGAACCAGAAGATCAGCTGGTAGAGGATCACGTTGCCCCCGTGGGCGGGGTTGAAGAAGTTGGTCCCCAGCTGGCGGTCAAGGAGCACCATCGCCAGCGCCGCGGCCAAGAAGGGCGAGGCCAGCAGCACCAGCGCCGAGGTCACCTCCATTGACCAGACGAACAGCGGCAGCCGGAACCAGGTCATGCCCGGGGCCCGCATCCGGTGGATGGTGACAAGGAAGTTGACCGCTCCCATCACCGAGGCGATGCCGACGATGTGGAGCCCGAGGATCCAGAGGTCCTGTCCCACCTGGGGCGAGTACAGCTTCTCGGCCAGGGGCACGTAGCCGGTCCAGCCATCGGCGGCACTGCCCCCGAAGAAGAAGCCGCTGTACATGACGAGGCCGCCCAGCGGGATCAGCCAGTAGGCGAAGGCGTTGATGCGGGGGAAGGCCATGTCCTTCGCCCCCAGCATCAGCGGCAGCATGTAGTTGCCGAAGGCGCTCCACACCGGCACCACGAACAGGAAGATCATCGTGGTCCCGTGCATGGTGAACAGCTGGTTGTACTGGGAGGCGGTCAGCAGGTCATTGTTGGGCTGGGCCAGTTGAGTCCGGATCAGCAGGGCCATCAGCCCGCCGATGAGGAAGAAGACGAAGGTGGTGTACAGATAGAGCAGTCCGATCCGCTTGTGGTCGGTGGTCGTGATCCAATCCCAGACGCCCTGATAGCGCCCCGAGAGCGGTCGACTCAGCGGCAGGTCGGCAGCGGCCATGGGTTACCTCATACCCCTCAGGTGGACGACTTCGGCAGATGCTGCAGGTAGCTCTGGTACTGGGACATGGAGACCACCTTGACCGTGATCAGCATCTGGTCGTGGCCCACTCCGCAGAACTCGTAGCACTGCCCCCCGAAGGTCCCTTCCCGGTTGGCCTCGATGAAGGCGTGATTCACGATCCCGGGCAGGGCGTCGATCTTGGCTCCCAGATTGGGCACCCAGAAGCCGTGGATCACGTCGAGGGACGAGGTGGTGAGCTCGATGGGGATGTTGACCGGGATCTCCAGGGTCCGCAGGGAGCTCTTGCCCCCGGGGTAGTCGAAGGTCCAGTAGAACTGCCGCCCGATCACCTTGATGTGAATCTCCTGGCGGGCTGCCGGACTGGCCGCACTGGGCCCGTTGCGCAGGTAGCCGACCGTGACCACGTTGAGGACGAAGAGGGCGGCAAGCAGCGCCAGCGGTCCCAGCGTCCAGGCCAGCTCCAGCCGATTGTTGCCGTGCACCTGCCGGGGCATCTCGTCGGGATCCCGGCGCCGAAAGCGGACGGCGGCGTAGAGGATCGCCCCGCCCACGCCCAGAAGCACGGCGCTGGAACAGGCGAGGAACACGTAGAACAGCATGTCGATGCTGTCGGTGGGAGGGCCCCCTCCGGTGAGGAAGTTGGTGTTCCCGGCGATCACCGGGAGCGGTCCGGCCGCCAGCGCCAGCGCCGCGGCGCCGAGGGCGACGGCGACCTTACCGACGGCGATGGCGCGCCCCAACTTCAAACCTTCCTCCTGCACCGCCAGCGGACGGTCTCTGGCACCCGCCCGAGCCGCCGATAGGCAGGCAGTATGCCCACCGCCTGATCTCACTGTCAAACGGACCGGCACCGGCGACGGCTCGCCGGTGGGCGGCGGGACCGCGGCTAAGATGAGAGCCTCGCAGCGCCGATCGGCAAAGGGGAGATCCTATGGTGGAGAACGCGGGAACCGATCCTCTGGGGGTACGGCGGCGCTTGGGCTCCGGAGGGCCGTCCTACTTCAGCCTGGAGGCACTTCGAGAGCAGGGCATCGCCGATCCGGCCGGTCTGCCGATGACGGTGCGGATCTGGTTGGAGATGCTCCTCCGGAAGGCCGGCACCCCCCACTCCACCGCTGACGACGCGCTCCGCCTGGCGCGGTGGACGGGCGGCGCCAGCGGGGAGGGTGAGCTCCCCTTCTTCCCCTCGCGGGTGCTCCTCCAGGACTTCACCGGGGTGCCGGCGGTGGTCGACCTGGCCTCGATGCGCTCCGCTATGAGCGCCCACGGCGGCGACCCGGTGCGCATCGACCCCTTGGTGGACTGCGATCTGGTCATCGACCACTCGGTTCAGGTCGACGCCTACGGCAGTGCCCGCGCCTACGGGCAGAACATCGAGATGGAGTACCAGCGCAACAGCGAGCGGTACCGGCTGCTGCGCTGGGCCCAGCAGGCGTACCACGGCTTTCGGGTCGTTCCCCCGGGGATGGGCATCTGCCACCAGGTCAACCTCGAGTACCTGGGGCGGGTCGTGACCCTGCAGGACCGGGACGGCACCCCGACCGCCATCCCGGACACCCTGGTGGGCACCGACTCCCACACCACCATGATCAACGCCCTCGGCATCCTCGGCTGGGGGGTGGGCGGCATCGAGGCCGAGGCGGCGATGCTGGGCCAGCCGATGCTCCTCAGCCTGCCCACAGTCGTCGGGGTCAGGCTCACCGGCCAGCTGCCCGCCGGGGTGACCGCCACCGACCTGGTCCTCCGGGTCACCCAGTGGCTGCGCGCCCACGGCGTGGTCAACAAGTTCGTGGAGTTCGCCGGGGATGGCCTGGACGGGCTGGCGGTGGCCGACCGGGCCACCCTGTCCAACATGGCCCCGGAGTACGGCGCCACCGCCGCCCTCTTCCCGGTGGACCGGGCTGTCCTGGAGTACCTGCGCACCACCGGGCGGAGCGATGAGATGGTGGAACTGGTCGAGCGGTACACCAAGGAGCAGGGGATGTTCCGAGTGACCGGCACCGCCCTGCCCGAGTTCACCGAACTGCTGGAGCTGGACCTGGGCTCGGTGGAACCCAGCATCGCCGGGCCGCGCCGTCCCCAGGACCGGGTGGCGCTGGGCAACAGCGCCGCGAGCTTCACCGACAGCTTCCCTCCGGCCGCGCCCGCTGCCTTCCCGCCCGGAGACCCCCGGCTCGAGGATGGATCGGTGGTGATCGCCGCCATCACCTCGTGCACCAACACCTCCAACCCCAGCGTGATGGTGGCCGCCGGGCTGCTGGCGCGCCGGGCCTGGGAGCGGGGCATCGCCCCTCCCTCATTCGTCAAGACCAGCATGGCACCGGGCTCACGGGTGGTCAGCGACTACCTGCGCCAAGCCGACCTGCTGGAGCCGCTGGAGCGGATCGGCTTCGACGTGGTGGGCTACGGCTGCACCACCTGCATCGGGAACAGCGGACCACTGCCCGAGCAGGTGGCGGCTGAGGTCAGCGAGCGCGACCTCAGCGTCGCCGCGGTGCTGAGCGGCAACCGCAACTTCGAGGGGCGGATCCACCCCCAGGTGAGGGCCGCCTACCTGGCCTCGCCTCCGCTGGTCGTGGCCTTCGCCCTTGCGGGCACCGTCCGTCGGGACCTCACCCGAGAGCCCCTCGCCATCGACAGCGAGGGGCGTCCGGTGTACCTGGCCGAGCTCTGGCCCTCCTCAGAGGAGGTGGCCGAGGTGGTCCGGCGCGCCGTCCGGCCCCAGTTCTTCCACGAGGAATACCAGCGGATCTTCAGCGGCGACGAGCACTGGCAGGGGATGGATAGCCCCACCGGCCCGCTCTTCGACTGGGACCCTGACTCCACCTACATCCGCGAGGCCCCCTTGTTCTCGGGCATGAGAGCGGAGCCCCAACCGGTGGCTGACCTGGTCGGGGCGCGGGTGCTGGCCCTGCTCGGGGACTCGATCACGACCGACCACATCTCCCCCGCCGGGTCCATCGCCCCGACCAGCCCCGCCGGGCAGTACCTGCAGGCGCTGGGGGTCGCGCCCCCGGACTTCAACAGCTACGGGTCACGCCGGGGCAACCACGAGGTGATGATCCGTGGCACCTTCGCCAACGTCCGTCTGCGCAATCGGCTGGCGGGTGATCACGAGGGCGGCTTCACCCGCCACCTGCCGGACGGCGAGCTGACCACGATCTACGAGGCGGCCGGCCGATACCGGGAGGAAGGGGTGCCGTTGCTGGTGATCGGGGGCAAGGAGTACGGGTCGGGGAGTTCCCGCGACTGGGCCGCCAAGGGCACCAGCCTTCTGGGCGTGCGGGCGGTGCTGGCCGAGAGCTTTGAGCGCATCCACCGCAGCAACCTGGTGGGGATGGGGGTGGTCCCGATCCAGTTCCCCTCAGGGGAGTCGGCCTCGTCCCTGGGCTTGGACGGCACCGAGACCTACAGCCTCGGGGGTCTGGATGCCAGCCTGAGACCGGGGGCGGAGCTGCAGCTGGAGGTCGTCGGCCAGGACGGCCGGCGCCGGACCATCCCGGTTCTCGCCCGGGTGGACAACGAGACCGAGATCGAGTACCTGCGCCACGGGGGAGTGCTTCCCTTCGTCCTTCGGCAGTTCCTCTCGGCCTAGCCGCCCCGTGCAGCTGCATCAGGCATCGCCCGCCCGCCGGGTTCTGTTCGGTCGCGGCGCTCTCGGGGAGCTCGCCGCCGAGGTGGATCGATCCGGCGGCTCCGGGGTGGTCCTGGTCACGTCGGCGACGCTGCGCTCCGCCACCACGCTGGTGGACGCCGTGGAGGCGATGCTGGCCGGGCGGCACCGGGCCACCTTCAGCCAGGTGCGCGAGCACACCCCGGCCACCGCGGTCCGCCAGCTGCAGGACCTGCTGGAGCAGACGGACGCGGACTGCGTGGTCAGCTTCGGCGGTGGCAGCGTGATCGACGGTGCCAAGGCGGCCATCCATGCGAGGGGCCCGGAGGGCATTCTCCACCTGGCGGTGCCCACCACCCTCTCCGGCGCCGAGTTCACACCCACCGCGGGGGTCACCGACACGGAGACCGGGCTCAAGCGGGGCCTAAGGGATGCGGCGGCGGCCCCCGCCATAGTCCTGCTCGACCCCGACGTCACGGCCGCCACCCCCGAGCGGCTCTGGCTGTCGTCGGGGATCAGGGCGCTCGACCACGCCGTGGAGAGCCTCTGGGCCCCGGAGGACGATCCGCTCACCCACCTGCTCGCCCAAGAGGCGATTCCGCGCCTGCGCTCGTCCCTCCTGGACTGCCACGCTGATGGGGCCGACCTGGAGGCGCGGCGCCGGGCTCAGCTGGCGGCCTGGTGGGCGGCCATGGGACTGGCGGGCAGCACCATGGGGCCCAGCCACCAGCTGGGCAGGCTGCTGGGCGCGACCTTCGGGATCCCCCACGGGATAACCTCGTGCGTCTTCCTGCCGCCAACCATCGAGTGGCAGCTGGGGCGGCAGCCCGAGCTCCTCCAGCCCCTCCTCGATCCATTCGACGTTCGGAGTCCCGGGGAGGTCGCTCCCGCCTGCCGCCGGTTCATCGCTGGGCTGGGCCTCCCCACCGACCTCCGGGAGGCCGGGCTGGAGCGTGGCGCGCTGAGCCGCTTCCTGGAGATGGCGCCCGAGGAGTGGCACCGCATCGTCCGGGCGGCAATGCCCGGCTGAGGCGAGCTGTCTACCCGTCGGTCCCCACCAGTTGGGGGCGGGGGCCCCGGGGGCGGACCGCCCGCGTCGCCAGGGCGGATCCCAAGAGGATCAGTGCGAAGCCCAGGGCGGTCCCCAATCGGAAGGGCTCGTGCAGCAGCGCCACCCCGAGGACCACGGCGACCGCGGGGTTGACGTAGGTGATGACCGTCGCCCGCACCGCTCCGACCTCGGCTATCAGGCGGAAGAAGAGCACGAAGGCGAGGGCGGTGCAGACCACGCCCAGCGCTAGGATGGAGGCGAGGGCCCGTGCCGGGGGCAGCTTGGCGGGCAGGCTCAGAAGGGTTGCGGGGAGGTACCCCAGGGCGCAGGCGGCCAGCGAGCATGCGACCACCCCGAGGCCCGGGAGCGAGCGGAGGTGTCGGGCGAGGATCTGGGGCCCGCTGGCGTAGCAGACCACCACCGCGGCCATCTCCAGGCCGGATGCGACGCTGAGTCCGCCCAGGTCGGTCCCCAGCACCGCGGCCACGCCGAGGATTCCCGCGACCAGACCCGCCAGCTGGGCCCGGCCGACCCGCTCCCCGCTCCCCCCGACTCCGACGATGACGATGCCGACCAGGGGGACGGCGGCCACCAGAAGGCCGGAGAGAGAGCTGGTGATGTGCTGTTCGGCGGCCGACAGCAGCAGCCAGGGAACGGCGATCTCCACCAGGGTGTAGGCCAGCAGCGGGCGCCATCTGCGCATGACCGGCGCCACCTCACGGCGGCCGAGTGCGATGGGCAGGAGGATGAGGGCGCCGACGAAGGTCCTGGCGAACACCAGGGTGGCTGGGTTCACCGACTCCACCGACACCCGGATCAGCAGGTACGGGATCCCCCATATCACGCCCATGGAGCCGAACAGGAGCCATCCCCGTCTCGTCAAGGACCCACCTCTGCGCCTGCGGCTCTCCGCCGCGTCCGACTACGCCACCCAGCGGCCCGCCCCACGCTCGCAGCCCAGGTGCCCTGCAGCACCCTAGCGCCCTGGCGGACCGGGCCGGGTACAGGGTACAGGTGTTCGCGCGGCACGAGGCTGGTCGACGGGACCCAAGGGATTCTCGGACCCGGTCAACACACCGCGGAAAGGGATCCCCCCGCCGGCAGGGCCAGGTCGGATGGATGAGAGCCCGAGACCCCGGCCACGGCAACACCCGGCGCCAGGGGGCCACCCCTCCGACACCCCTCTCGCCCTGCATTTGCCCCCTTCAACTGTCAAAGTCGGGCTGAGCGATTGCTGCGGACAAAGGGCGTCCGACCCCGGCTGATTGCGACTCGGGAAGCCTGCCTCGCCGAGCACTCGGCCCGCCCGCGCACCTACGTCGGCCGGCGTAGTGGCGGATACGCTCCGGAGCGGATGCCCCCGCCCCTGGGCTCGCTTACGCTGGTTGGTGTGTGTTAGGAGGTCGCGAAGCAGTGCGCGTACGCTTCCCAGGGTGAGCCCTGAGCCCGCGATGACGCGGTCGAGCTGGCCGCGGCTTCCGCTCCGCCCCTCGCCGATGGTCTGGGACATCGCCCTCGGACTCACCATGGTCACCTTCCTGGAGCTCTCCACCTGGGCGCTCGCTCAGGTGCACGGGACTCACCCCCTCGACCTGCTCTCGCGACTACTCCTGGTGGGGGCGGGGCTCACTGTCGGCCTGCACCGCCGGCTGCCGATGGTTACGCTCCTGGCTACGACTGCCTTCACCGCAGCGCTCTTGGTGGTGGTCGGCTCCTGGGGCCTGGTGATCGTGACCCCGATGTTCGCCATCCTCAACCTGGTCGCCCGCTCTCGGGTGACGGTATGGGCGCCCGTGACCGTGGTCGCGACCGGAGGGCTCGCCGTCGTCGACCTAGCGCGCTTTGGGTGGTCGTGGACACCCGTGTACTTCTCGGCGGGATGGATCTCAGGCGCCGCTGTCTTTGGCCTGGTGATCGAATTGCGACGTCGACTCCGGACTGAGGTCGAGGCCGGCGAGCGCTTGGCCCACCAGAGCCGCGAGGAGCAGGCGCGCCGGCGCATGGCCGAGGAGCGCCTGCGGCTCGCCCGCGAGGTCCATGATGTGGTCGGGCACAGCTTGGCCGTGATCAGCCTCCAGGCCGGCGTGGCCGAGCACCTCCTGGACAGCCGTCCCGACCAGGCGCGCAGTTCGCTGGCCGCTATAAGGAAGGTGAGCAGGCAGGCCCTCGACGACCTCCGCGCCGAGCTGGCTGCCCTCCGCGCTGGCCTGGGAGAGGGCACTGAGCGTGCGCCCTCACCCCGGCTGGAGGCGCTGCCGAGCCTGGTGGGCGACATGCGCGACGCTGGGCTAAGCGTGTCCCTCGAGGTGACCGGGCCGGTGAGTGTGCTTCCCGGGGTGGTCGCCGCGGCTGGCTACCGGATCGTCCAGGAGGCGCTCACCAATGTGGCCCGTCATGCCGAGACGGCTGCCGCCGAGGTGCGCGTGATGGTGGGCGCCGACGCTCTCGACATCGAGGTGCTAGACAAGGGACGCGGCTCGGGGCGGCGAGCGAAAGCGGGCAGCGGCCTCGCCGGGATGCGGGAACGAGCGGTCGCTCTCGGAGGCTGCTTCCAGGCGGGAGACCGGCCAGAGGGTGGGTTCCGCGTGTGGGCCCGGCTGCCGCGGCAGGCGGGAAGATGCCTGATGCCCGACGCAGATCCGGGAGCCGCAACCCAAATGGCGGAAGGCTTCCGATGATCACACGAGTAGTGCTGGCTGACGACCAAGCGCTTGTCCGTATGGGGCTGCGCGCGCTTGCCGAGGCTGAGGCCGACATCGAGATCGTGGGAGAGGCCTCCAACGGTAGTGACGCGGTGGACGTGGTGCGGAGGATGCGTCCCGACGTCGTGGTCATGGACATCCGCATGCCGGTGATGGATGGCCTAGAGGCGACGCGGCAGATCGCCGCGAGTGCTGACCTGGCCGGAGTGCGCGTGCTGGTGCTGACCACTTTCGAGGTCGACGAGTACGTGTTCGAGGCGCTGCGGGTGGGCGCCGCCGGTTTCCTGCTCAAGGATGGCGAGCCCGAGGAGTTGCTGCGGGCCATCCGGGTCGTTGCTGCCGGGGAGTCGCTGCTGTCACCGAGCGTCACCCGGCGCGTTGTCGAGACCTTTGCCCTCCGAGCCGCACCGGTGGGCCCACGGGTCTCGCTCCTTGCTGAGCTGACCGAGCGGGAGCGCGAGGTGGTTGCCCTCGCTGGCACGGGCCTTTCCAATGACGAGATCGCCGCCAAGCTCGTCATCAGCCCGGCCACCGCTCGCACGCACGTGTCGCGGGCCATGTCCAAGCTGGATGCCCGCGACCGAGCACAGCTCGTGGTCTTCGCCTACGAGACCGGCCTGGTCTCGCCGGGACGGCCGCCCGCTCGCGTGTGATCCCGGGGCGGCCCCCCGCGGGTCGCGCTGCGCATGCTCGGACGCGCCATGTACGCCCCCGGACGTAGTCGAGAAGCCGCCGCTCAGCGGATGACTGGTGCGGACTGCCCGCCCCACGATGGACCGGTCGTGATAGTTGATCCGGGAGGCGAGCATCGTGGTGGCGAATTGGACCTGGAGGTCGACCCCCCTGACCCCGTACCTGGACAGCAACGGTCCCGGCTCCTGGTTGGTTCTCCCCGTGCTGTTCGGCGGAGCGAGTCTGATTGCGCTCGGAGCGCTGACCTGGCGACTTCGCACTCCCTGGCGCTGGCAGGCGCGATCCAGGTTGGTGGCGGCACGCGAAGTGCGACGCCGTGTTCTGGAGAGCCGATGAAGGCGAGCCGGGAGTCGCGGCGCGCCGCATCGTCCGACACGGCCCCGCTCGCACGGACCCACCGCCCCGAGCCGGTGCGGGTGATCGGACTGACCAAGCGCTACGGGGACGTGGTCGCCGTGGGTGGCCTGACCCTGACGGTGCGCCGGGGCGAGGTGTACGGGTTTCTCGGACCCAACGGGGCGGGCAAGACCACCACCCTCCGGATGCTCGTCGGCTTGGTGAGCCCCACCGCTGGACTGGCCGAGGTGCTGGGCGCCACGCCGGGCGCCCCGAGCAGCCTGGCCCGCATCGGGGCGATGGTAGAGACCCCCGCCCTCTACCCATACCTCTCCGGCCGGGACAACCTGACTCTCCTGGCCATGCAGGCCGGCGTTCCGCGTAGGCGAGTGCAGGAAGTCCTGGAGGCCGTGGGACTCGCCCAGCGGGCTCGCGACCGCTTCGTCACCTACTCGCTGGGCATGAAGCAGCGGCTCGGGGTCGCCGCAGCCCTGCTCAAGGACCCCGAGCTCCTGCTCCTTGATGAACCAACCAACGGTCTCGACCCCATCGGAGTGGCGGAGATGAGGACCCTCATCCGACGCCTCGGCGACGAGGGGAAAGCGGTGCTTCTCTCCAGCCATCAGCTGGGCGAGGTGGAGCAGCTCTGCGATCGCGTCGGCGTTATCTTCCGGGGCCGGCTGGTCACCGAGGGCACGGTGCAGGAGCTGCGCGGGCGCGGTGGCGTTCTCATCCGCGCCACCCCGCTGGACCGCGCGGAAACGGGCCTAGTCGCACTTCTCGGCCGGGACCGCGTGACCGTCCGCGGTGACTCACTGTATGCCGAAGCGGACCCCGACGAGGTGGCGTCAATCACCCGTCACTTGGCCTCCGACGGCATCGACCTGCACGAGGTTCGGCGCGAGGAGCGGAGTCTCGAGGATGTGTTTCTGGCGCTGAACGCAGACCAGGAAGGAGGAGGGAGGGCTGATGATGTTACGTAGTTATCGGAGTGAGCTCTACAAGCTCCGCAAGCGCCCTGCGACCTGGGTGGTGTTCGGCGTCTGGCTGGTGCTGATGCTCGTCTTCACCTATCTCTTCCCGTACCTCAGCTACCGCTCGGGGAAGAGTGGTGCAGATGCCATCAAGCTGCCCAACCTCCTGCCTGCGGCTTTGCCCACCCAGGGGCTCCTAGGGTACGCGGTCTGGGGAGGCTCGCTCATTGTTGTCCTGGGGGCACTGACACTCGGCTCTGAGTACGGGTGGGGAACGCTCAAGACCATGCTGAGCAACGGGCCCGGCCGGCTGACCGTGTTCTGCGCCCAGGTGGCGGCAATGTTCACCAGCCTGGCCGGGCTGGTGGTAGTCGCGTTCGTGTGCTCGGCGCTGGCCAGCGTTGTGATCGCAGCCTCCACCGGTGCCAGCATCGCCGGGCCCGCCGCCTTCGCGCTGGCCCTGTCCATGGCCGTGGCGTGGCTCATCCTCTGCATGTGGTGCCTCTTCGGGGTGGTGCTCGCCATCGTCATCCGCGGCACGGCCCTCTCAGTCGGATTGGGCCTGGTCTGGGTCCTCGCGGTCGAGAACATTATCCGGGCCACCGCCTCCTCGGTCCCAGTGATCGCGGGCATCGAGAAGGCGCTCCCCGGGGTCAATGCCGGCTCGCTGGTGGCCGCCCTCGGGACGCCCGCCGCGGGGAGTGGCGGCGACGGCGTCGCCGCGGTCGTGGGTGGCGGCCAGGCGGCAATCGTGGTGGCTCTGTACCTCCTCCTCTTCGGTGCTGTCGGCGCGCTGCTGCTGCGCCGGCGGGACGTCTTGTAACCGTCGCGCGACGTTGTCAGCTCGCTCTCGTGTGCGGGCCGCCATGGCACCAGCCAGACTTGGACGCGAGTCGACCAAAGTGAGATCAAATCGGGCTGGGCAGGACCCTGTGATCCAGCTGGGAGCAAAGCTGCACCCGATTCGACGCCGTGCCGGCGACGAACAGCACGACGCCACCCGCGGCCCAGGGCAGGGCCCGGGCTCGCTCCTCGATCCCCACCCACTCGCCATGAGGGGCCGCCTCTCCCCACCCGTGGTCGGTATCGATCGCCCTGGGACCCCGGGCGACCAGCGCCCGCGCCATCGTCGACCTACCCGCGCCTGAAATGCCGGTTGGGCGCACTCGCTGCCCGCTCGGGTGAGACCGCTTCGCGTTGGCACCTGCCGCGTCGCCGCAGCTGCTGACGGCGCCACGCCACCGGCGAAGCACCGGCGTTGTCACACCTGCGGAGCCGCGGAGGCCACCACCCGTTGGCGCGCGCCAGGCCAGCGTTCAGCTCAGCCGCTGCGCCGGCTGCGACATGAGCGGGCCCCCACCGCCAGCTCTAGCCACCAGGGGGCAATGGCCGGTGTGGTGGCGGATGATCTCGGTGCGGCGGCGGCGGCAGCGACTCAATCCCCGGTGGCTTGTCGGGCCACACCAGGAGCACCGCACAAGGGGCGTGGTCGACGACGAAACGCGTGGCCGGGCCCAAGCTTCTTGGGCCCAGGCGCGAGTGGTCACCGTCCCGCGCTGCCACCAGCAGGTCGACGTCCTCCGCGACGGCTCGGACGACTTCACGCTCGACCCGGCCCCGACGCCGGATCAACTCCACGTCCTGGCGGCCGAGCCGCGCAGCGGCGGCGGCGAGCAACTGCGACGCGGCCTCAGCCGCGACTTCCTGAAGCTCGGCGGCGGGCTTGCGCCCTCCCCAGGCCCGCCCCAACAAGCCGACCGTTGCCGCCTCAGCAACCTCACTGGCGTCGGACGGGGTCACGTGCAACAGCACGATGCGTGAGCCAGGAGGAAGGTTCTCAGCGGCCGCATCTACGCATCCCTGCCACGTTCCCTCGACCACCCAGATCACCGTCCGCATCAAGGGCATCATCCCACTAGGCGCAATGAGAACCAAAGCGCCACTGTCGCCGCGATCAGCACCGCAGGCACGGAGATGGCGCCCAGACGCATGAACTCCAGGATGGGGAGTTCCTCTCCGCGCTGGCGGAGAACCCGCCGCCAGAGCAGGGTGGCAAGCGAACCGACGTAAGTGAGGTTGGGGCCGGTGTTGACCCCGATCAGAACGGCGAGCACCGCCCCTACACCGGCGGCGGATGCCGCGGGGAGCAGGAGCAGCACCGCCGGGAGGTTGTTGATGACGTTGGCGAGGATGGCCGCAACCACCGCGATGAGGAGGAGCGAGCCGAGCGCGGTCCCTCCGGGGATGAGGTGGACGACGAGAGAGCCGAGCCCGTGAACTGACAGCGCCTTCACGATGAGCCCCAGGGCCAGCACGAACGCGAGGAACGGCAATTCGAGCGCCAGCCCGATGTCGCGGATCGCCACGCGCCGGCTGAGGAGCGCCGGTACCGCCAGGACGACGGCGCCGCCGACTGCCGCGAACGCGGGCGCGGCGTTGAAGACGGAGGTGACAAAGAAGCCGATGAGCGTGAGAGCCAGTACCGCGCCGGCGAAGACGGGGAAGGGCCGCGGAGTCCCCCCGGCGGTCTCCCCCCGTCCCCCGAGGTCAGTGGCAAAGAACCTCCGCAGGACCAGCCACTCGACCCCGATCGCGGCCAGCCAGGGCAGCGCCATGGTGGCTCCGAAGCGGGCGAACGACAACCCACTGGCGCTGAATGCCAAGAGGTTGGTGAGGTTGGAGACGGGCAGGAGCAAGGACGCGGAGTTCGCGAGGTGGGTGCAGGCGTAGACCTGGGGCTTGGCCCGTACTCGAAGCTGGGCCACCGTGGCGAACACGACCGGAGTCAACAGCACCACGGTGGCGTCGAGGCTGAGCACGGCGGTGACGGTGCTGGCGACCGCGAACACGAGGGCGAGGAGGGTGACCGGCCGGCCCCGAGACCCGGAGGCCATCCAGGCCCCGGCGGCGTCGAATAGCCCGTAGCGATCGCAAAGGCTGGCCAGGACGAGGACGGCGGCGAGGAAGCCGATGGTCGGCCCGAGGACCCTGGCCTCGGCGCCAGCCTGGCCCAGCGGCAGGACTCCCAGCAGCAACAGCACGCCCGCGGCCGGGACCGCGACCACGGCCTCGGGCAACCCCTTCGGTCGAAGGACGGCGCTGGCCAACGTCGCGACGAGCAGGAATCCGGCTAGCGCCTCGGCGATGGGACTCGGCATTGGCCGGCAGAGCGTAAGCCCGCGCGGTCCGGGCCAGCTTGGCGTGCCGAGTCGGCGGAGCGGAACGGCTGGGATGCTGGGGAGCGAACTGGCCCCGCTCCTCGCCGTTGAAGGCCCTGACCGGGCACGATGGGCTGCTGCTGCCCCGGACCCTGGGGCCAAAGGTGAGGTGAGGGGCCGCCCACCATCAGGTCGGCGTCCACTCCACCAAGGAACTCAAGATGGGGTGAAGGGGGGGGCGGATTCCCTCGAAGGGGTGCCCAGCGACTCGCAATGAGAGTGCTACGGGGTCAAGCCCCTTCCCCGGCGCCTCGGCCACGGCTCTACAGCACCCTCGCCAAGGCAGCTGGGACCAGGGGGCCCACCGACTGGGACCCAGCAAGGTCAGGAAGCGCCGTGCGCCTGCAGCTCCGCGTACAGCCGAATGTAAGCCTCGGCAACTGCCTCGATCCCGCAGAAGGTTCGCAGCGCACGGAAGTCCTCGTCGACCCAAGTTTGCTCCAAATCATGGTTCCTTAGGAGCGAGATGGCAGCCTCAACCGCCCGATCACAGATGGCCGAGCTGAGGCGGTGGAGGCCGCCGAACTGCTCCAGCCTCTCCAATTGCAGGGTGTCGCCGAGGGAGATGAAGTGAGGGATGTGCTGGCGGACGAACCGCTTGAATACCGGGTATTCAAGGACCACCAGCGGCCGCTTCGCCCAGACCGCCTCGATCGCCTGGTTGCCGAACCCTTCATGCTCGGGCGGGTAGCAGATCAGGTCCATCGTCTGATAGGTGCTGTAGAAGGGAAAGTGCACCTGATCGCCGGGCTGGTACCTGCGGTCGGGAACCACCAGGTCTCCGCCGTAGGCCAGCGTGACACCGGCTCGGCGCGAGTAGTCGCAGAGCCTCTCAAGGTAGCCCCGGCTCTCGTCGATGTCTTCGCCTTGGGGGAGCAGTAGGACGATCCGGCTGTCGGCCCGGAACGCCCGTCGCCTGAGCCCGATGCCCTCCGGCGCGTCCAGCAACTCCGCGCGCCGGCGCTGCAGCCCGGCGACGAACTGGATGGCCAGCTCGATCGCCTTGTTGACCGCCACCCGCGCCGGCATCGCCACCAGGAGGTCGTCGGGTTGGACGGGGCGATCGTCGCCGACCATGATCCGCAGCCGCCGGCGAAACGTCACCTCGTCGATCCTGGCAACCTCGCGCTCGAAGTCGAAGCCATCGGGGATGACCGTGCCCTCGATGCCCTTGCGGGAGAGCAGCGCCTCGGCGGCCAGCGGATTGATCAGGACGTGGCGGGCATTCGCGAGCCGCGGGCACATGACCCGATCCATGAGGGCCGCGACCTCGGGATAGGGGGTCAGGAAGCTCCTGGCGTTGGGACCCTCCCAGTAGAGGTCATGGTGCTGCATGAGGAAGCCGAGGTCGGGCCGTTCCACTGCGAGCTGGTACAGGGCCAGGGCCGCCGGCAGGTTGTAGGGGAGCGACATCACGTTGCGGATATGCAGAATCGAGATGTGATGACGGTCCACGTAGGCTTCGACCTGTCGGTGGATGGGCTCGGCCCGGAAGGCGATCTCCTCGACCAGCCGCTGGCCGACTCCGGACGGCCCGGAAGACACTGGAGCGGCCGGGAAGACCCGTCCGCGCATCTCCACCGCCTCCGGCGATTGGTAGGAGAGCTCCGGCAGGTTGAGTCCCTCGGCAGTTGCGGGCACGTCGGAGGCGCAGGGATGGACCTGCCAGCGCCGGGAGCGCAGCTCCTTGGTGAGCTCCTGGGACTGCAGCGAGACGCCATCTGTCCCGAAGAGCTTGAAGTGAACCTCCATCGTGGCCCCAGGGTTGGCGGCTGGCTCACTCACAAGGGATCGATCATAGGAGCCCTGCGTGGTGGCGGCCCCACCGGGGGCGCTGCCCGAGTGCCGGCCACCAGCCTGGTACCCCCAGCAGGACTCGAACCTGCGCACCCGGCTCCGGAGGCCGGCGCTCTATCCACTGAGCTATGGGGGCGGGAGGCGCTCCCGGCCACCGCGCCGGGGCAGGATCAGCCTTGGCTAAGCCTACTCGTCCTCGTCCCCGATGGTGAACATGAGCCCGTCCTGGACGTCGTACAGGGCGTCCATCCACTCGGCGATCGTCACCTCGTCGGCCCGAACCCTGGCCAGGGGGTGTCCCTCTCTCGCCAGTAGTCGCCGGCAATGGGTGCGCAGCGCGGTGGGCACCACCGCCTCCTCGGCGATGTTGAGCTGCTCCAGTTCGTTCAGCAGCCGGTCGATGAAGAGGATCTTGTTGCGGCGGGCGTCTCGCTCCCGCCGGCTCAGGTGGTCGACCTCGTACAGCTTGGAAATCTCGTGGGACGTTTCAGCGATGGTGGGCAAAGGCATTCCCTTGATTGGCTAA
>DAHUYV010000116.1 GCA_027306885.1 Candidatus Dormiibacterota bacterium | reverse complement strand
CCGGAGTGGGGGATGGTGACGGGCTCCAGGTAGCCCAGCGGCTCGATGGCGGCCGACGGCACTCCCAGCTCCTCCCACGACTCGCGGAGGGCGGTGCGCCACAGCGGGCCGTCCGCCGGGGAGGCGCTGCCTCCGGGCAGGCCGATCTGGCCGGGGTGGGACCGCAACCGCCGGCTGCGCCGCTCCAGGAGGAGCGGTAGGTCGGGGCGCCCGGGGTCGATGAGGGCCAGCACCCCGGCGGCCCGCAGCCCAAGGTGTCCCTCCGGCTCGACCTCCAGACGCTTCAGGGTCCCGCGAAGGCGTTCCAGCGCCGGCCCCGGCCCGTCCGACACGAGGACTGGGCTCAGAGGTAGAGCCGGCCCATGGCGGAGAGGGTCAGCAGGGCGGCCGCCACCACCGCCAGCACCCCGAGGAGCACGATCCCGCTGCGCCGCCTGATGTTCGGCCGCAGCTCCAGGGGCTCCGCCGGTATCAGTGACACCGGGCGCGACGCGGCCGGCTCACGGCGCTCCGCCGGCTGCCAGGGGTGGTATGTGGACTCGCCGGGCCCGGCCGCTACCGGCTGCGGCGCCTGGGGTGGGGCGGGACCGGACGTCGGCGGGGCGGGCTGAGCGCCTGGCTTCGCGCTTGCCGGCGCTCCCGGGGAGCGGCCGACGATTCCCGCGCGAACGGCGGCGACCAGTTCGCCGGCTGACCGGTAGCGCTCCCGCGGGTCCGGGGAGAGAGCGCGCAGCATCACCTGGTCCAGCGCCGCCGGCAGCTGTGGACGGATGGCGCTGGGCGCATCCACCGCTCCCTCGGCGTGGGGGGGGCGGCCCACCAGCAGGTAGTAGGTGAGGGCGGCCAGGCCGTACAGGTCGGCCGCAGGGGTGGGGTCGGTCCGGCCCTCGGGGGGCCGGAAGCCACGGGTGGCGTCCAGCCAGGCCGCCTGGGGGTTGACCCGGGTGACCACCGTGCGGATTCCCAGCCCGATCAGGACCGGTCGGCCAGCGGCGCCCACCGCCACCGTGGCCGGCTGGACGTCGCCGTGGACCATCCCCTGGCGATGGAGTCCGTCGAGCGCCTGTCCCAGCGCGGCGGCGGTGGCCAGGACTCCAGGCGCCTCGCCCCGCTGCAGCAGGCCGACGAGGAAGCCCCCAGGAGCGTCCTCGTCCACGAGGTAGGTGAGCGCTGTGGGCAGGTCCTGAGTGCCGATCTCGATCGTGTGGACGATCCCGGGCAGGCCCGCGGCCCGCTTGTCACCGGCCAGCCTCTGCAGCGCCTCCAGGAAGCCGAGGGCACTGGTGTAGGGCTCCCGGAACACCCAGACCAGTACCGGGTCTCCACCGGCGGCGGGGGCCCCCCGGTGGACGGTGGCATACGGCAGCAGCTGCAGCCGCCCGCGGAGGAGGTAACGGCCGACGGGGGTGCCCGTGAGTTGATCTACCTGCAAGGCGCCACCATCTTATTGCCGGCACCGCTGGCGAGCGCCGCGGTCCGCTATCCTCAGCCCGTGGCGTCGCTCAGGTGGCCATGGCGGCCCCTCCCGGGCGGGCAGTGAACCGGACGCAGCTGCTGGCGCTGCCCCAGCTTCCCGGGAGCCGGGCCTGCCCCTGCGGCGGGCGCCTTGGCTGGAGCCACCGGGAGTACCTCGGCGGCGGCCAGACGCTGGCCGTCTACCCCTGCGCCAACTGTGGGCTGGCGTACCGAGGCGGCTCCGGGGCCGCTCCGGACGCCGCCGGCCGGCGCAGCCGCAAGCCGCTGCCCTCGGGTGGTTCCCCCGAGAACCCGGTGCTGGACCCAGAGATGGCGGAGCGGCTGAGGCGGCTCCTGGGGCCCGGCTGACCCCGCCTACCGGGGTCCGAGGTGCTCCTCGAACCAGCTCCCGGCGAGGGCGGCGACCTCATCACGGTCCACATCCACGCTGAGCCCGTGGCCGCTGCGCTCGAAGCGTTGCAGGCGGCGTACCGGGCTGCTGACGCCGCCGACGATCCGGTCCGCGTTGGCGGGAGCCACCACCCCGTCCCGGCCGCCGTGAAGCACCAGCAGGGGCTGGGTGACCGCGGGCAGCTCGCGCTCCACCAGGCGCCCGAGTCGCACCAGTTCCAGGAGCGCCGAGGTCGGGCGGCGGGAGTAGTTGTGGAGATCGGCGAGCCGGTCGGGCAGGTACAGGTCCACGCCACCCGAGGGGGTGTGCCAGCGCACCAGCCGGTGCAGGGCGGGGAGCAGCCGCAGGCGCCAGTCCGAGAGCCGCAGCATGCCCGCCTGGGTCACCACCGCCCGAACCTCGGGGCGGGTCGCCGCCAGGTGAAGGGCGAGGGTCCCTCCCATTGACTGCCCCGCCACTCCCACCACCGGGCAGCGCTCGAGCAAACGGTCGAGGGCGGCGTCGGCCGAGCGCACCCAGTCGCGCAGCCCGGTGCGCGCCATCTCCTCCGGGGACGTTCCGTGCCCCGCCAGGAGTGGGGCGTGGGCCACGATTCCGTGCGCGGCCAGCCATTCGCCCAGCCGGCGCAACTCCGGCGGGGTGCCCGCGAAGCCGTGGAGCAGCAGCACGCCCCGCCGTCCCTCCCCGAGCCAGAACGGCTGGACCGCCCACTCCGGGATCGGCCGCCGGTGGTTGTCGATCACATCAGGGCCAGCCTACCGGGAGCGCGGTCCCAATCGTCGCCGCTCCGCTGCGCCCGTAGACTCCGGGAATGAGCGCGGCCCCCGATCAGCTCCCGGAGCTCCCCGCACTGCTGGAGCTCCTGGTCCAGGGAGAGGACATCGGCACCGACGCCGCGCGCCATCTTGGGGACCAGATGATGGAGGGTGCCCTCAGCGGTGCCCAGATGGGCGCCGTGCTGGCCCTGCTGCGCGCCAAGGGGGAGAGCGTCGCCGAGCTCAGCGGGCTGGTGGCCTCCATGCGCCAGCACTGCATCCGGGTGCAGCTCGAGGGACCGGCACTGGACACCTGCGGCACCGGCGGTGACCGGCTCGGGACCTTCAACATCTCCACGGTGGCGGCCCTGGTGGTGGCCGGCGCCGGGCTGAAGGTGGCCAAGCACGGCAACCGGTCGGCCACCAGCCGCTGCGGCAGCGCTGACGTGCTCGAGCAGCTCGGAGTTGCCATCGACCTGCCCCCGGAGGGGGTTGTCGCCTGCGTCGAGGAGGCCGGGATGGGCTTCATGTTCGCTGCCAGCTACCACCCGGCCATGCGCCACGTGGCGGCGCCCCGAAGTGAGCTGGGGATCCGCACCGTCTTCAACATCCTTGGCCCGCTCGCCAACCCCGCCGGTGTGGCCTTCCACTCGCTGGGGGTGTCTGACCCGGCGCTGGGGGCGCGGATGGCTGGCGTGCTGGCCGACCTGGGGCAGCCGGGTGCCCTGGTGTTCGCCGGGCCGGGCGGCCTGGACGAGCTGGGGCTCTCCGGTCCCTCCCGATGCTGGTGGGTGGGGCCCGGATCGGTCCGCGAGGGGATGATCGATCCCGCGGAGTTGGGCCTTCCCGGCGCGCCCTCGGAGGCTCTGGCGGGCGGCGATCCGAAGGTGAATGCCGCCCTGGCCCTGGCGGTGCTCGAGGGGGAGCAGGGACCCCGGGCCGACGTTGTGGTGCTCAACTCGGCGGCGGCGCTGGTGGCAGGAGAGCGGGCCGCCGATCTGCATGAGGGGCTGGCGATGGCCCGCGACAGCCTCGCCAGCGGCGCCGCGCTCAGAGTGCTGGAGCGGCTTCGCGCGGTCTCCTCGGGGTGGAGGAGTTGATCACCGCACCGCCGCGGCCGGCTCGCATGGGCCCCCGGCTGCGCCATCTGCTGGAGCTGTGCCCGAAGGAGTCCCCGGTGGCGGATGTCGGTAGCGGCCACGGGCGGCTGGCGCTCGAGCTGGCCAGGCTGATGCCCGGGGCGACGGTGTACGCCACCGAAGCCAAGCCGGGGCCGGCCCGGGAGCTGCGCCGGCTCCTCGGTGAGAGCTCACCCGTCACCGTCCTGGAGGGGGAGGGGCTGGCCCCACTGCGGGGCCGAGGATGCCGGGGGGCGGTGATCGCCGGGATGGGGGGCCATACCATCCGGTCCATCCTGGAGCACGACCTCGACGTGGCCGCTGAGCTCGCCTGGATCTGCGTCCAGCCGATGCAGGACTGGGACCAGCTGGAGGCCTGGCTGGAGCGCCAGGGCCTCTGGTCGATGGACATCCAGCTGAGCTGGGAGCGCTCCCGCCCCTACCGCACCATCCGGTTGTTCGCCTCGTGAGAGCCGCGGAGAGGCTGGCGGAGCTGGAGTTGGTCGAGGGCCGCCTGCGCCAGCTTGAGGCGGAGCGCGCCGAGGCCGCCGACCGTCGGGCGGGAGACCCGGAGCTCTCCCGTCTCGAAGACCGGGCCCACTCCCTGGAGCAGGAGCTGCGTGCGGCGGCGGCCGAGCTGAGGCGGATCGAGCTGGACGTGGCCGAGCTGAGGGAGCGGGCGGGGAGCCATGAGCGCGCCATCTACGGAGGCGCTGTCCGCCACCCAGCCGAGCTCGAGAAGTACCAGCACGAGGTGCGGATGCTGAAGGACCGGATTGCCGCCGAAGAGGAGCTGGAGTTGGCCGCGATGGAGGCGCAGGAGCGGCTGGAGGCAGAGCTGGCGACCGGGCGGACCTCGGTCCGGGAGCGTTCTCTGGAGGTCGATCGACTCCGGGATCTGGACCTCAAGCGCGGGCCCGGACTGGAGGAGGCGCTCGGCGCGGCGCGGACCGAGCACGACGAGATCGCCGATTCGCTTCCCCCGGGGGTGCTGCGTGCCTACCAGCGGACCGCCGCCCGGCGCACCCCTGCGGTGGCTCGGGTGGTCCAGGGCGTGTGCGGCGGCTGCCGCCTGCCGGTGGCCCACCGGCTGCTCGAGGAGGCCCGCGGCGACCAGCTGGTCACCTGCGAGAACTGCGAGCGGATCCTCCTGCTGTGACGCCGATCCCCACCCTCTGGGTGGATGCCTACAGTGACGGCGCCTGCAGCGGCAACCCCGGGCCGGGGGGTTGGGGCTACCGCATCGAGTGGGAGGAGGGCCCGCAGGAGGGGTCAGGCGGTGAGGCCTCCACCACCAACAATCGGATGGAGCTGGTGGCGGCCCGTGAGGCGTTGGCGGCGTTCGCGGCCCGTCGGCGACCAGACCAGGGGCTGCGCCTGCACGTGGACTCCCTCAACGTGATCGGCTGGCTGGTGGGTGGTTGGAAGCGCAACGCCAACCGCGACCTGTACCCACC
>DAHUYV010000114.1 GCA_027306885.1 Candidatus Dormiibacterota bacterium | reverse complement strand
ACGCTGTACCGATGGCGGCGGTGGACCCGGTCCCGAACGACCTCCCCGGCTGGAGCAGGAAGGCGGTCCTGCTGCGGCCGGCCGTCAGTCGGCCCCAAGACGGGGCCGACAGGCTTCAACCCGTCCACCCCCGGCCGACATGGCAGCCCGATCGGCGACCACCGTGGCGGGCTCGTCGGACGGTTTCCCTCGGCACGCCGGCCGGCTTCGGGCGACCTTATCAAGCCCGCCGTTGGGGTGAAGCTGGACCATGCCGATACCGTCCAACTGCGTGCGGCCGCGCTCGACGGGATGCGCTCCCGCCGGGCGCCGCTCAGGCTCCGACAACCTCCGGAATCGCCTCGTCCGGCTCCAGTTCGCGCACCCATTCAGGGATCTGGGCCGCCCCAGCGGCTGCGCGCGCCGCCGCCCGTCGCCCCGGGATCACCACCGCCAGTATCAGCACCGTCGCGCCGACGAAGAGCGTGGAAGCGACGAACGCGTGGTCCGCACCGACAACGAACGCGGCCCGCGCCGCCGCCGTCGACGGCCCCGACACCACGCGGCCAGCAGATCCGAAGACCGAGACCAGCACCGCCAGGCCGAGCGCGCCGCCCATCTGCTGCATCACGTTGACCAGCCCAGACGCCGCTCCGGCGTCCTCTGAACGCACGCCGGCCAGGGACGCGCCGGTCAATGACACGAACGCGAGGCCATTACCGGTCCCGAACAGCACTACCGGTAGAAGCACGTTGAGGTATGTGCTCGACGCCGACAACTGCGTCATCAGCAGCATGGCGACGGTGGAGAGACTGAAGCCCGCCACCATCAGCGGCTTGCCGCCGAAGCGCTCGATCAGTCGCCGTGCACTGAGCTGCGACATCGCGAAGAGCACCACGCTGAAGGGCAGGAAGGCCAGACCGGTCTGGAGGGGGCCGTAGCCGAGCACGTCCTGAAGGAATTGGGTGAGAAAGAAGAACATCCCGAACATGCCCGCCACCAGGAACAGCCGGGCCACGTAGGAGGCGTTGCGGCTCCGGTCCGCGAACAGCCGCAGCGGCGTGATCGGCTCCGAGGCCCGCCTCTCGAGCACAACGAAGGACCCCATCAGTGCGATCCCCACCGCGAACGCGGCGATGGTCAGCATGTCGCCCCAGCCATCGCTGGCGGCGCGCACGAAGCCGTAGGCGAGGGAGGTGACGCCCACGGTGGAGGTCGCAGCGCCCAGAACGTCGAAGTGCCCGTTGCGGCCGGGTGTCTCGGTGAGGGACCGACCTGCCAGCGCAAGCACGACCAGGCCGATTGGCACGTTCACGAACAGCACCCAGCGCCAGGAGGCAACCTGGGTCAGGAGCCCGCCGAGGATGAGGCCCACCGCGCCGCCGCCGATCGAGACGGCCGTGTAGTAGCCGAGCGCCCGCAGTCGCTCACGCCCCTCGGGGACCATGATCATGAGGAAGGCCAGCGCCGACGGTGCCGCCAGCGCTCCGCCCACTCCCTGCAGGGCGCGCGCTGCCAGGAGCAGGCCCGCGTTCGGAGTCAGCCCGCCGAGAAGCGAGGCGACCGTGAAGAGGCCGATGCCCGCCATGAACACGCGCTTGCGCCCGAGCAAATCGCCCGCGCGGGCGCCGAGCAGGAGGAAGCCCCCGAAGGCGAGGGTGTAGGCGGTGATCACCCACGACAGGCTCGCCGGCGAGAACCTGAGGCCCTTGGCGATATCGGGCAGGGCGATGTTCACGATGGTGGCGTCGAGCACCACCATCAGCTGGACGGCGAGGATGATCCCCAGCACCAGGGCGGGGCGGACCCGGCGGCGGGTCTCGGTGGCCGCGGGGTGGGAGCGGGCAGCAGTGGACGGCAAGTGACACCTCCAGGTGGTACGATGGCGAAGCGGACGCTTCCTCCGGATTATACGGAGGCTCACTCCGTTTTGCAAATGAGGTCATCGGTGAGCGACCGATTGGTGAGACGCGAAGTCGTCGCGGCGGGCCCCGGGGCGGGGGAGGCCGCCGGGACCCTGTCCCCGGACCGCCCCCTCCGAGCCGACGCGGTGCGCAACCGCGAGCTCCTGATTCGTGCCGCGGCGGCCGCCTTCTCCGCTCACGGCGCTGAGGTGCCCCTGGAGGAGATCACCCGCCGGGCCGGTGTCGGCATCGGCACCCTATACCGCCACTTCCCCACACGCGACTCTTTGGTCGAGGCGGTCTACCGCCACGAGGTCGACGTCCTAGGCGAGAGCGCCGACGAGCTGCTTGATGCTCTCCCTCCTGACCAGGCCCTTCAGAAATGGATGCAGCTCTTCGTTCGGCACGTTGCCACCAAACGAGGCATGCTGTCCGTCCTCAAGCCGATGCTGAGCAGCAATCCGAGCCTGTTCGGGGAGACGAGAGATCACGCCACCGCCGCGGCCACCAAGCTCCTCAAGGCTGGGGTCGCCGCCGGCACCGTCCGGGCCGACGTCGACGGAGGAGACCTGCTCCGCGCCGTTGGGGGCATCTGCATGTCGACCGACCAGGAGCGGTCCGATGCCGCCGATCGCCTGGTGGGCCTGCTCTTCGACGGCCTGCGCCACGGTGCCGCGGGGAGGTCGCCGGTTTCGGAAGCGCCCTCCGCGGAGGGGCGTTCCGCCTAACCGTCCCTCAAACGTTGCCAGAGGTGCCCTGGGTACGAGCGCCCTGATCGTGTCGCTCGGCCAGGAGACGGTCCCGGTGCCTGCCCCCTGGCCACCAGCGGAGGCCCTCCGGGCTTACGGTTGGCTCCACCGCCAGTTGGCGATCGTGCTGGAGCCCACCAATGGGGCCACCTGAGTTCCGTACCACCTTGCCCGGACTCCGAGCGACACCGTGGCCCAACTGGGCCCAATGCCGGGAGCCGAGGGCTCGGAGCCCGGTTTGAAGTCTTCGCTTGCCGGAGGTGGTGCCTCCAGATGCGAACCGTGGGCCCGGCGTCGCCGGCAATGAGATTCGGATCCGGCACCGAAATCCCGGGGTGGGATCTCAAGGAGATTGCCCGCAGCTTGAGGCTTTCCCGGTGGCAACCAACGCCTCTAACCCACTGGGAATGTTGCAGTGGTACGATAGCTGCATGAGTGGTACGTACAGAGTAGTCGTGGGAGACCGAGGTCGACTTGTGGTGCCCGTTGAGGTGCGCGAGCGAGCGGGGCTTGTCGAAGGCGCGATTCTTGTGCTGCTCGAGACGCCTTCAGGGATAGTCCTGGTGACCCAGCGACAACTCCGTGACCGGGTTCGGCAGGAACTCTCGGGTCTCGACCTTGTCGGCGAACTCCTCGCCGAGCGACGTTTGGCGGCCGCAAATGAGGACGCTGCGTGAGCGTCGTTGATGCCTCAGTCCTCCTCGCATTCGTCCAAGGTGA
>DAHUYV010000110.1 GCA_027306885.1 Candidatus Dormiibacterota bacterium | reverse complement strand
AGGATGCGGAGATCGCAGGCCAGTGCCAGGTTGAGGCCGGCGCCGACGGCGGGGCCGTTCACAGCCGCGATCGTCGGGATCGGCAAATCGCGGAGGTCCAGGAAGGCGCGGTAGTAGTCGGCGAGGATCGCCCGCCGCTCGGAAGCGGAGGCAGCCCCCGCGGTCAGGGCTCCAAGGTCCGCTCCGGCGCAGAACGCCGATCCGGCTCCCGTGACGATCAGCACCCGGGCCCCGCCGGGCCCGGCCTCCTCGGCCACCGCTCGGCGCAGCTCCCGGGCCAGCTCCCCGGTGAGGGCGTTGCGCTGCTCGGGCCGGTTGAGGGTGAGGCGAACCACACCGTCGCCGAGGAGTTCCCGGCGCAGCCCGGTGCCGTCAGCCCGACTCACTTCAGCCATCGAAAAGAGGATAACGGGGCCACCTCAGGGCTGGGCAGGAAACGGCGGGATCCCGGGGCCCACCTAGGTGTAAACCCCGGTGCCTGTGGCTAGGTGGCACCATTAGATTGAAGCCGCATTCGGCGGCCATCGATGCCGCGCTTGGGATCCGGGAGGTGTGCTAGTGGACCAGTCCGCGCCCTACCTGCACTGGGGGTTCATCCTGCTGTCGCTGCCCAACCTGGGGCTCATCCTGTTCATGATCCTGCTCTTCGCCCTCGCCCTCTTCCTGCCCTTCCCGGGGCGCGCGAGCCGGCGCCGGGCCTACCAGGAGCGCGACCGTGAGCGCTGATCAAGCCGGCAAGCGCCCGGGGTCCGAGTCCGGCTCCAGGAGCTGGACCACCTATCTGCGGCGGCTGATCGAACGGGATCTGCCCATGGAGCACCTCCTCCCGGACCACGAGCCCGCCTATGTTGGCTCGTGGGTGTACGTCTTCGGGGTGGTGACCATCGCCGCGCTGATCTTGGTGATCGCCAGTGGGGTGGTGCTTGCCTTCTTCGGGCCCCAGTGGTGGCACGTGTCGCCCCAGGGCCACTTCTTCAACAGCCTCCACTTCTGGAGCGTCCAGATGTTCTTCATCTTCATGGTGCTCCACCTCTGGGGTCAGTACTTCGGCCAGGGCTGGCGGGACGGACGAGCCACCACCTGGATGGTCGGGGTGGTGGTGTTCCTGGTCAGCATCGTGACCGCCTTCACTGGCTACCTCTCCCAGCAGAACTTCGACTCCCAGTGGATCGCGGTCAACGCCAAGGACGCCATCAACGCAACCGGGATGGGGGCTTTCTTCAACGTCCTCAACTTCGGTCAGATGTACGGGCTGCACGTGATGCTGTTTCCGATCCTGATCGTGGCCCTGGTCGGGTTCCACGTGATCCAGGTCCGGCTGAGGGGGGTGGTCAAGCCACCGGCGGAGGAGCCGTCTTGAAGAGTAGCCGCGTCGCTCAGCAGACCTACTACCGGGGAGTCCCCACCTCGCCCTACGACCTGGTGAAAGAGATCGCCATAGCTCTGGTCGTGATCTTGGTGGTGGTGGTGGTGCTGTCCGCAGCCCTCTCCTCGCCTGACGAGCCGCCGGTCACCATCCAGAGCTGGTCCCACAACGCGCCGGTCGACTTCCTCCAGACGGCGACCAGCGAGCTCCAGGGAGCCACCATCAGCGCCGACTACGGCCCGCCCTACAACGTCGACGCTGACGGTCTAGATCCTGGGGACCCCGGAGGGTCGGTTCAGAGCTGGGGCCCCCTCGCACCGCAGCTCTGGGCGGGCGTTCACCTGCCCGTCAACGCCTCCGAGACTGACGTCATCGCTCCGCTGCGCCTGGCCAGTACCGGCCGACCCCAGCTGACCGCCGCTCTGCTCAACTACGAGGCCGCCGGGGTGGCCCAGGAACAGGTCTGGCTCACCGCCTATCAGAAGGCGCTCGGCAAAGCCACGCAGTCAGGGGGGCTGGTGAGCGTGCCCTCAGGAAGCTACGGGCCGGTGAACGCGATGATGCAGGCGTTGCTGGCCGACGCCCGGTCGGGGGCTTTGGACTCCCTGCTCATGCACAGCGGCCGTTTCTACGAGACCGACTACACCAAGCCGCTGCTGTTCATGGCCGACGGCGGCTACCTCCCCGGCCTGGCCAAGGTGCAGAAGCTGGCCGGCAGCCAGTGGGGCATGATGAACGAGACCGGCCGCTATCCGGGCCAGGCCTGGCTGTGGCTGTACACCCTCTGGTACCAGATCCCGCCGTACAACACGGCCTCGAATGCCGACCTGTTGGTCGTGCTCACGATCGGTCTGCTCACCACCCTGCTGCTGCTGGTTCCCTTCATCCCCGGGCTGCGTGACCTGCCCCGCTGGCTCGGTCTGCACCGACTGGTCTGGCGCGAGCATTACCGCCTGGAGAGGGAGTTCCCGGAGGGGGCTGGGCAGGCTGGGGGCAAAGGGGGGAGCGCCTGACCCGTTGATATACTCGCACCCTGCCGGCGAGTTCGGACGGGTGGGCCGCGAGGTGGGTTTTGTCGGATCGCTTGGGGCCGCGAGTGGTCATTCTGGCGGCTGGGCGGGGTACCAGGATGGTCTCCGCCCGGCCCAAGGCGCTCCACTCGGTGGGCGGGCTGCCGCTGGTGGAGCACCTTCTCCGCGCCGCTTCCGGGGTGTCCGGGACCCCCGCTCTGGTGGTCACCTCTCCTGATCAGCCTGAACTGGATCGATATCTGCGGGGCCGGGCCGAGGTGGTCCACCAGGAGCGCCCGCTGGGGAGCGGGGACGCCCTGCTTGCGGCCCGTCCGGCGCTCGAGGCGTCGGGGGCGGCTCTGGTGGTCCCGGTGGACATGCCGCTGGTCCGTGCGTCGACCCTCTCCCGGCTCTGGGAGGAGTTCCAGGACGGCTCGGGGGAGGGGGTGCTTCTCACCGCCTGGAGCGAGCGCGCGGACAGCTTCGGCCGGGTGCTCCGGGACCCCGAGGGTCGGCTGTCGGGGATCGTCGAGGCCGCCGACGAGGCACCGCCTGCCGGGGCCGCGGAGGTCAGTTGCGGGGTGTACGTGTTCCCCCTGCCGGAGCTGTGGGGCGCCCTCGACCGGGTGGGCACCGACAACGCCCAGGGGGAGCGCTATCTCAGCTGGGTTCCGGCTCTCCTCCCCTCAGGCTGCCGTACCCTGACGGTGCATGACGGGACGGAGTGGCTGCAGGTGAACGACCGGGTCCAGCTCGCGGCCGCCGAGGGTGCCATGCGGAGTCGGACCCTGCACCGGCTGATGTCGGCGGGGGTGACGGTGCGGGACCCGTCGGCGACCTGGGCCGACTGCGACGTTGAGGTCGGCCCCGACACCGTCCTGGAGCCGGCCACGGTGCTTCGGGGACAGGTTCGGGTGGGGCGCGACTGCGTGATCGGGCCCTTTGCCGAGCTGATCGACTCGGTCATCGGCGACGGCTGCCGGGTTGAACGTTCCCAGCTGCGCTCCTGCCACCTCGCCGACGGCGTGGATGTCGGGCCCTTCAACCGGGTCCGGCCCGGCACCGAATTGGAGGAGGGCAGCCACCTCGGAACCTTCACCGAGGTGGTGCGCAGCCGGGTGGGCCCGGGCGCCCAGGTGCCCCATCTCAGCTACATCGGGGACGCCGACCTGGGCCCGGACGTCAACGTGGGTGCCGGCAGCATCACCGCCAACTGGGACGGGCTGCAAAAGCGGGCGACGGTGGTGGAGGAGGGGGCCCGCCTGGGCACCGACACCATCCTGGTCGCCCCGGTGCGGGTGGGCCGGGGAGCGTACACGGGGGCCGGTTCGGTGATCACCCAGGACGTGCCCCCGGGTTCGCTGGCTGTTTCCCGCACCCGCCAGCGCAACTTGCAGGGCTGGGTGGCCGGCCACCGGGCCGGTGCGCGACCGGCCGCGGAAGTGCGGGCGGAGGAGGAGGGGTGAGAGGAGCGGATGGCCCGCTGATGCTTCTGTGCGGCACCGCCAATCCCGAGCTGGGTCGGCGGATCGCCGAGGACGTGGGGGTCCCCCTGGCGCCGATGGAGATCACCCGATTCGCCGATGGCGAGTACGACGTCAAGATCGGCGAGTCGGTTCGGGGCCACGACGTGTTCGTGATCCAGCCCACCTGCCCCCCGGTCAACGAGAACTACATGGAGCTCTTCGTGACTCTGGACGCGCTGCGCCGGGCGAGCGCCGCCCGGATTAACGCGGTGCTCCCCTACTACGGCTACCAGCGCAAGGAGAAGAAGACTCGGGCCCGCGACCCCATCTCCGCGAAGTTGATGGCCAACTTCCTCCAGGTGGCGGGCGCGGAGCGCATGATCGTCCTCGACCTGCACGCCGAGGCCATTCAGGGCTTCTTCGACATCCCGGTCGACGCGCTCACCGCCAGCAAGATCCTCGCCGGTCACATCCGCGCCCGGCACGGGCGGCAGCCGATCGTGGTGGTCTCCCCCGATGTGGGCGGCACCGCCCGGGCGCGGGCCATCGCCCGCCTTCTGGACTGCCCCCTCGCGATCATCGACAAGCGCCGTCCCCGGGATGATGACGTCGAGGTGCTCAACGTCATCGGAGATGTCCGGGACAGCCGCTGCGTGGTGGTGGACGACCTCATCTCCACTGCCTCCACCCTGGCGGGAGCGGCCTCGGCCCTGCGCGCCGGGGGCGCGGTCTCGGTCGACGTCCTGGCCACCCACGGGGTGCTCAGCAACGGCGCCCTCCTGAAGATCAACGAGGCGGAGGTCGACGATGTGGTGGTCACCGACAGCATCCCGCTCAGCCCTGAGGGCCAACGGAACCCCAAGGTCTCGCAGGTCTCCGTGGCCCCGCTGATCGCCGAGGCCATCGTGCGGATCCACGAGGGGAGGAGCGTTTCCGCCCTGTTCCGCTGAGGGCGGCACCGCGATCCCGGCCGGGGCATGGCCGAGTTCCCTGCTACACTGCCGCCAGATGAGCTCGGGCTCACCAGCCGATCGAAAACCAGAGCGCGGCTGCCCGCTGGGTGGTGCGGCGCCCGCCGCCGCCCTGCGGTGGCGTCGAAGGGCTAGCTCCCGGCCTTCGCCGGGGACACTGACCGAGGGGAGATGACCTCGTGACGGCCTGGATGGTCGTGGTGCTGGTGGTGACCCTGGTGGTGGCCTCTCTGGCGGCGACGGCGGAGACCGCCCTCACGTCGGTGAGCCGGCTGCGGCTGCGGGCCCGGCGAGAGGAGGGGGATCCGAAGGCGATCCTCATCGAGCGGCTCCACGCCAACCCCGGCGGGTACCTCAGCACCATCCTGGTGCTCAACACGGTGGCGGTGGTCCTGGCTTCGTCGGCCGCCACCCTGCTTGCGGAGAACCACTTTGGGGCGGACGCCGCCTTCTGGGCCTCCCTCGCCCTCTCGGTGCTGGTCTTGGTCTTCTGCGAGATCGGGCCCAAGGCCTACGCCCTTCAGCACAACGAGACCGTGGCCGATCTGATGGCCCGGCCCGTGGAGCTGGTGACAGTGGTCCTGCGCCCCCTGGTCGTGGTGCTCACCGGCACCAGCTCCCTGCTCACCCGGCTGCTCCCCGGTGAGAGGGGGCGGCGCACCCCGTTCCTCTCCGAGGCCGAACTCAAGGCGCTGGTGACCGCCAGCACCGACGAGGGGGTGGTGGAAGAGGAGGAGCGGGAGATGATCCACGGCGTGCTGGAGATGACCGACAAGATGGCGCGCGAAGTGATGGTCCCCCGGGTTCAGGTGGTGGCGCTGCCGGTCGACGCCACCCTCGATGAGGCGGTGGAACTGGTGTTGGAGCGGGGCCACAGCCGCATCCCGGTGTACGACGAGACCATCGACAACGTGACCGGCATCCTCTATGCCAAGGATCTACTCAAGGTTTGGCGCGGTGACAGCCAGGCCCGGGTGGGCCCGCTCACCCGACCGGCCACCTTTGTCCCTGAGGCCAAGCGGCTGGGCGAGCTGCTCCAGGAGATGCAGCTGGCCAAGGTCCACATGGTGGTGGTGGTCGACGAGTACGGCGGGACCGCCGGGGTGGTGACCATCGAGGATGTCCTGGAGGAGATCGTGGGTCCGATCCGGGACGAGTACGACCTCACCGAGCGTGAGGAGATCCAGATCATCTCGCCGACCGAGGCGTTGCTCAGCGGCTCCGCCAGCCTCGACGACGCCAACGACATCCTCAGGCTCCAGCTCAGCGGCGAGGACTTCGACTCGGTGGGAGGGCTGGTCTACTCGCTGCTGGGACGCATCCCCGCGGTCGGCGATGAGGTCGACGCCGGCGACGGGATCACCCTTCGGGTGGAGGCGATCGATCGCCAGGCGATCCGTACCGTCCGCCTGTTCCGCGAGCGCGGCTTCGACGCGCCCGCACTCGACGCGGATTCGACGCCGGCTGAGGAGCGGGTCCAGGGCGGCTCCGCCCCCTCCTGACTCCCTTGCCCGCAACCCTTTCGGATGAGGGGATCGTCCTCCGGCGCCGGGCCTTCGCCGAGGCCGACAGGATTTTTGTGATCATGACCCGGGATCACGGCAAGGTGAGCTGCCTGGCCCGCGGGGTGCGCCGGGCTAAGGCCCGCAACGCCGCGGGCCTGGATGTCTTGGCCCGCTCCCAGCTCCTGCTGATCCCCGGCCGCAACCTGTTCGTCCTCGCTCAGGCCCGGCCGCTGGGGCCAGCCCCCTCCAGCACCGATCCGGTGCGCCTCGGCTGCGCCGCGGTGCTCGCGGAGGCCGCGGACGGCCTGCTGGAGGATGGCCATCCCGACCCCGACCTCTACCGACTCCTCTGCGACTCCGGCGAGCGACTCCTGGACAGCCGCTCGGTCCCGCGGGTCGAGCTGGCGGTGGCGATCTTCGAGCTGGCCGCCCAGGTGGGGTATCTGCCCGGTCTGGAACGCTGCGTCGTCTGCGGCCGCCCGCTGGAGAACCTGCCCGGCCGATTCCTGCCGGAGCTGGGCGGGATCGTCCAGGACGGGTGCGCTTCCCCGGCCGGGCTGGCTTGTGGCGCCGCCGCCATCCGGGTGCTGCGCCTGCTGGCTCGCGGCGGGGGTGAGACCGCCCGCCGGCTGCGCTGGTCGCCTGAGCTCCTGTCCGAGGTCGAGCGCATCTTGGTGGCCCACCTGGAGCACCGCCTGGACCGCCGGCTGCGCTCCGCCGAGGTGCTGGCCCAGCTCGAGTAGCGGCGAGACCGGGCGTCACCTTGCCGGCCGTGCACGGCTCCCGCCTTGGAGCCCATCTCCTACCGGCCGACGGCTCCCTCTATGAGGAGATCGGCGCGGTGGTGCCAGCGGTCGTAGAAGCGGCGAAAGTTCAGCCGACTGAGGCGCTCCCGCTCCTCCGGATCGGTGTCCTCCCAGCCCCGATGCGAATGGAGCACCAAGGGGAGGAGGGGGAGGCGCCGCAGGGTCAGTCCGGCGGCCCTCAGCGAGAGGCTGAGGTCGAAGTCGAGCATGCGGTAGAAGCGGAAGCGCTCGTCCAGCAGCCCGATCGCGGAGAAGCGCTCCCGGCGCAGCGCCAGGCAGTAGCCGTCGATGGCGTCCAGCTCGATCTCCTCGGAGTCGTAAAACTCGCGGAGGTCCCGGCTGCGGGCGCCCCAGCGCCCGACCGCACCGACCTGGGGATCCTCCAGGGCCTGGAGGATCGGGCCGAAGCAGTCACCCTGGGCCTCCACCCCGGTGTCCAGGAAGAGGACCGCCCGGCCGGTGGCGGAGCGGATCGTGAGGTTGCGCGCCGCGCCCTCGCCCAGCTGATGGTCGGCGGTGAAGACCCGAAGCGCGGGGTCGTGCTCCGACTGCTCGGCCAAGAGCGAGCGCACCTCGGGCCCCGCGTCGTTGTCGACCACCAGGTACTCCACCGAGTGCTTCCCCTGGTGGCGGCGCAGGCTGGCCAGACAGCGGAGGAGGTCCTGCGGATAGGGCCCGCTGACGATGCTCACCGAGATCTCGCGGCGATCCGGCTCACGGCGCCGGTCCGGGACCTCAACCGGGGAGGAGACCAGCCCTCGGCGCAGGTCCAGCGCGGTGGCGCGGCGGTAGGTGGTGACCCCGGGATGGTCCTCTGGGACGACGCGCTGGCGGAGCAGCTCGGCCCTGGCGCGGTCGGCGCTTGGGAACTGGAGCTCGGAGCGCAGTTGGCGGCGCTCGCTGGCCACCGAGAACCACGGGCCCGACTCGATCCGCTCGACGGGCGCGCGGTCGAGGCCCAGCCCCAGGAGAGCGTCGGCCCGCCGCAGGGCCCGGCTCCGGGTCGCGGCGCTGTGGGAGCGGTTGCGAGCGAACTGGTGGACGGCGGCGAGCGCCGCGGGAAGGTCGAGGTCGCGCTCCAAGGCCGCCCGGACCCCGACCTCCAGCCCCATCGCCGCCTCTTCGTCCACCCGTCCCCGGTCATCCGCGGCCGTCCGCCGCAGCCGCTGCAGGGCGCGCTCGGCTCCGGCCAGGGAACGGAGGGTGAAGTTGAGCCGGGTCCGGTACCCCACCCCGGCGCAGAGCAGCCGGAAGGCCAGGGGGTCGAAGCCGCGGTCCTTGAGGTCGGCCACGGTGTACACGTTGCCGGCCGACTTGGCCATCTTCACCCCGTCGGCCAGCAGGTGCTGGCCGTGGGCCCAGTGGCGCACGAACGTCTTGCCCGTCGCCCCCTGGCTCTGGGCCAGCTCGTCCTCGTGGTGGGGGAAGATGTTGTCCACCCCGCCGGTGTGCAGGTCCAGCTCCTCGCCGAGGTAGGCCATCGACATCGCCGAGCACTCGATGTGCCAGCCGGGGAAGCCGGAGCCGTAGGGGCTGTCCCACACCATCAGCTGGCGGCCGGCCTCGGCATTCCGCCAGAGGGTGAAATCGGCAGGGTGGCGCTTGTCCGGGTCGGGCTCCGTCCCCACCCCGGCCAGCAGGCTCCCCGGTGTGTTCCGGGAGAGCTCGCCGTAGCGAGGATAGGCGGCCGTGTCGAAGTACACGCTGCCGCCCACCGGGTAGGCGAGGCCGGACGCGAGCAGGCGCTCGATGAGCTCCAGCATCTGGGGGACGTGGTCGGTGGCACGGGGGAAATGGTCGGCGGGCTCGATCCCCAGTTCGGCCTCGGCCTGGTGGAACTCCTCCTCGAAGTGGTCGGCGATCTCCCGCGGGGTGCGTCCCGCGGCCAGGGCCGCGGCGATCACCTTGTCGCCCCCCCGTTCCGCCATCTCCTGGCGCATGTGGCCGACGTCGGTGATGTTCTTCACGTGGAGGACTCTCCAGCCCTGGGCCCGGGCGACCCGCTTGATCCAGTCGGCCAGCAGGTAGGTGCGGAGGTTGCCGATGTGGACCGAGCGATACACGGTGGGCCCGCAGCTGTACATCCGGAGCTCACCCGTCCGCAGAGGGGTCAGCGGACGCACCTCGCGAGAGAGGGTGTCGTAGAGGCGCAGCATCAGCCGATCCTAGCAGCGATCCGAAGTGCCCCTCAGGGCGCGCGAGGTGCCCCGGGAGCGCCCTTCCGCCCAGGGCGTGTATCGCCCCTCACCGTAGAATGACCGGGTTCGCCCGGCCTTGGCACCGGAGCCGGTGGAGGAGTGGGATGTCTGAGCCCGGCCCGCTGGAGCTGCTGACCTCGCTGTGCAAACGGCGGGGCTTCGTCTTTCCCAGCAGTGAGATCTACGGTGGCATCAATGCCGTCTACGATTTCGGGCCCCTCGGCGTTCGCCTGCGCCGGCGGATCCGGGAGCTCTGGTGGCGGGACATGGTCGACCTCCGCGACGATGTCGAGGGGGTGGAGGCAGCCATCCTGATGAACCCCCGGGTCTGGGAGGCCTCGGGCCATCTGGCCAACTTCAGCGACCCCCTGGTGGACTGCCTTGGCGAGTGCCACCAGCGGTGGCGTGCCGACCACGTGGAGGGCGACCGGTGCCCCAACTGCGGCGGGCCGCTGAGCGCCCCGCGCCAGTTCAACCTCATGTTCAAGACGTTCATCGGCCCGGTGGAGGACGAGACCGCGGTCGCCTACCTTCGGCCGGAGACCGCGCAGGGCATCTTCGTCAACTTCAAGAACGTGCTGGTCAGCTCCCGGCAGCGGGTGCCCTTCGGGATCGCCCAGATCGGGCGGAGCTTCCGCAATGAGATATCCACCGGCAACTTCATATTCCGGCTCCGGGAGCTGGAGATGATGGAGCTGGAGTGGTTCTGTGCTCCCGGGGATGACGTCCGGTGGTTCGAGTACTGGACCGAGCGCCGCCTGGCTTGGCACCACAGCATCGGGCTGGCCCCGGAGCACCTCCGCCTGCGTCCGCACGGGGAGGACGAGAAGGCCCACTACGCCCTCGCCTCCACCGATGTGGAGTACCTGTTTCCCTGGGGCTGGGGTGAGCTCGAGGGCATCGCCCGGCGGGGGGACTACGACCTCCGTCGCCACCAGGAGGTGAGCGGGAAGGACCTGCAGTACACCGATCCGGTGAGCGGCGAGCGCTACATCCCCTATGTGGTGGAGCCCTCCTTGGGGATCGACCGCACCTTCCTGGCGCTCCTCCTCGACGCCTATCGCGAGGAGGAGGTGCGGGGCGAGAAGCGGGTGGTGCTCGGTCTGGACCCCAAGGTGGCCCCCTTCGAGGTGGCGGTCCTGCCGCTGTCCAAGAAGGCCGAGCTCATCGAGGTGGCCCACAGGGTGGAGGCCGACCTGCGCCACCACTTCGCCACCGAGTACGACGAGACCCAGGCGATCGGGCGGCGCTATCGGCGCCAGGACGAGATCGGCACCCCGCTCGCGGTGACCGTGGACTTCGACAGCCTGGAGGACCACGCGGCCACCGTCAGGGAGCGGGACAGCATGGAGCAGGTCCGGGTGTCCCTCGACCAGCTGGCCGCGGTCTGCCGGGACAAGCTGGGCCGTCCCGCCTGATTTCGCCGGAGAGGCCCGCGGGGCCGCCCGTCTGCGCCCTCAAGGCAGATGGTGCACCATAGTTGTTGCCACTATGTGGCACGTGTGCTAGCATCGCCAAACCAGTCACCTGAGGAGCAGCTAGATGGCGTCAGCACCGGTGCCGATCGCGACCGGCCGCCCCAGCCTGCTGTCGTGGGTGCGGGGGTTCACCCCGGACCAGCGGCGACAGGCGATCTTCATGGGGGCGGTGATCGTCGGCCTGCACGTCCTGGGCTTCGGGTTGCTGCTGCTGGCCACCGCCCAGCACTTCCAGACCGGGCCCAAGGTGTTCGGGATCGGGCTGGGCATCCTCGCCTACTCGTTCGGGCTGAGGCATGCCTTCGATGCCGACCATATCTCGGCGATCGACAACACCACGCGCAAGCTCCAGGTCGAGGGGCAGCAGCCCCTCACCATCGGGACCTTCTTCTCTCTCGGCCATTCTACCGTGGTTCTGGCGCTTACCCTCGGCATCGGTTTCGCCGCCAAGCTGGTCTCCGGCGCAGTCACCAACTCCCACTCCGCCCTCCAGGGCTTCGGGGCGATCGTGGGGACCCTGGTCTCGGGCGGGTTCCTCTATCTGATCGGGGCCCTCAACCTGGTGGTGCTGGTCGGGATCGTCCAGATCTTTCTCGAACTCCGGCGGGGCAAGTACAGCGACGCCCAGCTGGAGGAGCAGTTGAACAACCGTGGGTTCATGTTCCGGTTTCTCGGGCCGCTGGCCAAGTCCATCACCAAGCCTTGGCACATGTACCCGATCGGGGTGCTCTTCGGGCTGGGTTTCGACACCGCGACGGAGGTGGCTCTGCTGGCGGGGGCCGCCACCGCCACCGCGGCCGGCCTGCCTCTGTACGCCCTCATCTCCCTGCCACTGCTCTTCGCGGCGGGGATGGCGATGATGGACTCCTTCGACGGAGCCTTCATGAACTACGCCTACGGCTGGGCCTTCTCCAAGCCGCTGCGCAAGGTCTACTACAACATCGCCATCACCGGGATCTCGGTGGTGGTGGCGATCATGATCGGCAGCGTCGAGCTGATGCAGGTCCTGCAGCGGGAGCTGCACCTGTCGGGGGGGCTCTGGAACCTCGCCGCCGGCTTCTCCATCAACACCGCCGGCTTCATCATCGTGGGGCTCTTCGTGCTCACCTGGGCGGCGGCGCTGCTGGTGTGGCGTTACGGCCGGATCGAGCAGCGCTGGGAGCGGGCGGCGGCCCAGGCCAGCGCCCGCCAGGAGGGCGGCTGAGGGCCGAGGGCGCCTTTAGCTAGACTCTGTCGCATCCGGAGCCGGGCCCACCCGGCGGCTGACCACTGCGGGGAGGGATGCGATGTCGGCAGGCCGCGCGGTGCTGGTGACCGGAGCTTCGCGGGGCATAGGCAGGGCGACCGCTCTCGCCTTCGCCGGGGCGGGCGACCGGGTGGCGATCCATCACCGGGACTCGGCCCCGTTGGCGGGGCGGCTGCTGGAGGTGCTCCCCGGCTCGGGCCACGTGGTGGTGGCGGGGGACCTGGGGGACCCGGAGGTGGCCGAGCGCGTCGTGACCGAGGCGGCCGACGGTCTCGGCGGGCTGGACGTCCTGGTCAACAACGCCGGCGTGAGCCTTCCCCACGACATCCTGGAGATGGACTTCGACTCCTGGCGCGCCGCGTTTCAGCGCACCCTGGAGGTGAACCTCTTCGGTCCCGCGTACCTCATCTACTTCGCCGTGCGCCACATGCTCGGGCGGGGAGGGGTGGTGGTGAACGTCTCCTCCCGGGGTGCCTTCAGGGGGGAGCCGGGTCAGCCCGGGTACGGGGCCAGCAAGGCGGGGCTCAACGCCCTCGGCCAGTCGCTGGCTGTGGCCCTGGCGCCCCGCGGGATTTCGGTCGCCACCGTGGCCCCAGGATGGGTGGCCACGGACATGTCCCAGGAGGAGCTGAAGAGGCCGCGCGGCCAGGAGATCCTGAAGCAGAGCCCCTTCGGCAGGATCGCCACCCCTGAGGAGGTGGCGGCTGCCATCCTCTTCCTTGCCTCACCGGAGGCGAGGTTCTCCAGCGGAGCCATCCTCGACGTGAACGGAGCCTCGTACCTGCGGACCTGAGCCGGTCGGCCCGTGGTCCCGCCGGTTTGGGCTGGGCCACCGCCGAGTTCGGGAACTCGCCGTGCCGCTGGGGCACCGGCGCGGGGCAGATGGGTTACCTCAGAGGGATCTGGGCATCCAGGGCTGGCGCGATGCTCCAGGCGAACGCCTTCCGCACCGCGCCGGTCTGGCCCCAATGATGCCGCCCCCGGCTGCCGGCAGGGAAGCTCAGCGGCAACCTGCAGACAGCGCGATCGCTGGCCGTCGGCGGTCGTCTGAGGGCGTTGCACCAGGAGGTCGGTCTCCCCGACCATGGCGGAGACCACCGCGACGGCGCCCCTTCGGTGCCGCCGCATGATGCCTTGTGACCCGCTCGATCCGCTGGTAACCGCAGGAACCGAACCGGCCGACCGCATGAACCGACGAGGCATGCCGCTGGCCGTCGCCCTCCTTTGGGCCCGGTGCTGGTTCAGCAGGGATGGGGCTCACATCAGGCCGCTCCCGCCAGCGCGGCGTACCGGTTCTCGAAGGCCTCCATGGTGGGAGCCACCGCCCTGTCCATGGCGAGCTCGCTCTGGAGGCAGTCGACGGTCTTCAGCCCGTTGCCGGTGACGCAGAGGACGGTGGTCTGCCGGGGGGCGATGCGCCCTTGGCTGATCAGCTTGGCGGTCACGGCCACGGTCACCCCGGCTGCGGTCTCGCCGAACACCCCCTCCGACTCGGCCAACTGGCGGATTCCAGCGACGATCTCCTCATCAGTTGCGGTATCCGCCCCGCCCCCGCTGCCGGCGATCGTTGCCAACGCCCCGTGGCCGTCTGCGGGGTCCCCGATGGCGAGGGACCGGCAGATCGTGTTGGGCACCTGGGGAATGAGATGCGACCGCCCCTCGAGGACGGCCGAGGCGATGGGTGAGCAGCCCTGGGCCTGGGCTCCAAAGAGGCGGACCTGTCCCGGGGGCACGAGGCCGACCTCGACCAGCTCTTCGAAGCCCTTGGCGATCCGGGTCAGCTGCGCTCCCCCGGCCATGGGCACCACCACGTTGTCGGGCAGCCGCCAGCCCAGCTGCTCGGCGATCTCGAAGGCCACCGTCTTGGATCCCTCGGCGTAGAAGGGGCGGAGGTTCACGTTCACGAAGCCCCAGTTGCGAACCTCGGCGATCTCAGCGCAGAGGCGATTGACCTGGTCGTACGTTCCGTCCACCAGAACAAGGTTGGCGCCGTACACCAGGGTGCCGAGAAGCTTGGCCGGCTCCAAGTCGTGGGGCACCAGGATCCAGGAGTCGAGACCGGCCCGGGCGGCGTGAGCGGCGACGGCGTTGGCGAGGTTGCCGGTGGAGGCGCACCCCACGACCTGGTATCCGAGGGCTTGGGCCTGGGCGACCGCCACCGCCACCACCCGATCCTTGAAGGAGAGGGTGGGGAAGTTGGCAGCGTCATCCTTCAGGTACAGAAGCTCTGAGCCCAGCCGCCTGCCGAGGCGGTCGGCCCGGAGCAGAGGGGTCCACCCGACGCCGGCCAGTCGGGGGGTGTCCACGGCGACCGGCAGCAACTCCTGATAGCGCCAGATGTCGTGGTTCCGGCTCTCGACGACCTTGCGGGTGAGCCGACGGCTCACCTCGGGGAGGTCGTAGGTGATCTTGAGCGGATAGAAGCAGTCGGGGCAGAGGGCCAGCGCGGCGCCGGTGATGGCCCGCGTGCATTGCGGACAGCGAAGTTGGAAGAGCTCGGACATGGGCGTGGTTTCCTCGCATGGCTGATGACGGCATCGGGCGGCCGATCGGCCGCCGGGGCGCGCCGGCGCCCGGGATGCGGTTCGGGGGAGCTAGCGCGCTGGCGCTAGACGGTTCTCGGCGTGTCCCCCGCGGCACGCCCCAGCATTCGTCCGCCCTGCATCATCGGCCCACTGCCGCGCACCCGAGATGAAGTGCCGCCGAGCCTGGCGCCCATGACCGGCAGCGGTCGCCGGGCTCGCGAGCAGGGGTCAGCCATAAGCGAACCTTAGCCGATTTCTCGGCCGCCGCGCAGCGCCGGCGAGAACCCCGCCGGGAGCGCGAAGGCCGGATGGACAGGGCCTTCGTCGGCGCTACCCGTGGTCCAGCGAGTGCACACATTCGGAGCCGAGGACCAGGGCGGCGGCGCTTCGGTGAGGCAAGGGCCGGGGCGCTCGGAGGGTGGGCACCCGCTCTTCGAGCCCGGCGAGGTCGTGGCGGGATGGCCCCGGCGGGAGGGCGCTGCGGGCTCGC